>NZ_DBLYGC010000012.1:0-99074 GCF_056818865.1 Butyribacter sp. | reverse complement strand
ACAACTCCATTATACCACAAACCGTGAGGAGATTTTTATATTTAGTAACAAAAAAATGTCGTATTTATGCGGCGTGTGGCGTTTCGCAAACGCCTAATTATACAAAATAACGTAAGGAGAAAGATATGACTTTTACAGAGAAAATTGAGGATATATTACCTGAGATAGACATAGATACAGGACTCATGTACTGTGGTGATGATGAAGAACTGTTTGAGGAAGTGGTCGGAGAATTTATTGATGGAGAAATGACAGCTTCTATCGAAGAAAATTATAAAAATGAAAATTGGAAAGATTATCAGATACAGGTTCATGCGGTTAAGGGAACAAGTCTCACAATCGGTGCCAAGAAACTGCATGAGGAAGCAATGGATATTGAGCAGTCAGTCAAAAAAGGTGATGTTGATTTCACAAAAGAGCATCACGAGGCATTTATGAGTCATTATAAAAATGTTTTGGAAGGGCTTAAAAGATGTATAGAGTAATGATTGTTGAAGATGATGATATTATAGCGGGGACAGTAAAAAAACATCTGGAACAATGGCAGTATTCGGTTCATATAGTATCGGATTTATCAAATGTAATAGGAGAGTTTACAGAGTATTCGCCGCATATTGTTCTTATGGATATAAAACTTCCGTTTTATAATGGGTATCATTGGTGCAGTGAAATACGCAAAGTCTCAAAACTTCCTATTATGTTTTTATCATCAGCTTCAGATAATATGAATATAGTTATGGCTATGAATATGGGAGCAGATGACTTTGTGACAAAACCATTTGACCTTGAAGTGCTTACGGTGAAGATACAGGCACTTATAAGAAGAAGCTATGATTTTTCTGTCGGAAACAGTGTTATATCTCATAGGGATGCCATGTTAAATCTTACTGACGCAACAGTTGTTTATAAGGATAAAAAACTTGAACTGACAAAAAATGAATTAAAAATCTTGCAGATGCTTATGGAAAATAAGGAAAAAATAGTTTCGAGGGATGATTTGATGGCTAAAATCTGGGAAAGTGATGATTACATAGATGAAAATACGCTTTCAGTTAATGTAAACAGATTGAGGAAAAAGCTTTTAGGCATAGGACTTGATGATTTTATCATAACGAAAAAGGGACTTGGTTATAAACTGGGATAGTGTTATGCCACGAAAATCAGAATGCCAAATCTATAGAAGAATGGAAAAAACGTATGAAAATATTTATTTCTTATATAAAAACAAATATATTGTGGGTTATTTTTTTCATAGCACTTATTTTGTTTCAGACAGTGTATATGCACTTGGCAGGGATTAGTCAGGATGACTGTATATACGGACTGGTTCTTGGAAGTATAGTTTTTTTAGCAGTATTTTGTAGTGCATTTGCAGTGTATTTTAAGAAATATAAAAAGCTTCAAAGAATTGAACTGCTTGATATTGATGAGCAGTCTTATATGCCGGAAACATCGGACTGTATTGAGCAGTTGTATCAGGATATAGTAGAAAATCAGGTTATAAGCCGAAAACAAATGAGGGCTGATAAAGATAAGACAAACAGTGAAATGCTGCAATATTACGGAATGTGGGTGCATCAGATAAAAACACCGATAGCGGCAATGCACCTTTTATTGCAGACCGATTTAAGTATGGCTGCTGATAATGAAAGTGCGGAAGAAATATATTTCAGAGTCAGTGAATTAAAAAAAGAATTGTCAAACGAACTGTTCCAGATAGAGCAGTATACGGAGATGGCATTGGAGTATCAGCGTGTACAGTCAGAATCAAACGACTTTGTACTTGGAAAAATAAAACTCGACAAAGTTATAAGGGAGTCCATAAGAAAGTATGCAAAGATATTTATAAGAAAGAAACTTTCAATGCATTATGATGGAACCGACATAATAGTTGCAAGCGATGAGAAATGGCTCAGTTTTATAATAGAACAAATTCTTTCAAATGCAATTAAATATACAAAGGCAGGGAGTATTACGATAAATGTACTGCCAAATGCTTCAAACAAAATAGTTTGTCTGGAAATTGCCGATGAGGGAATTGGAATAAGTGCGGAAGATATACCGAGAGTGTTTGAAAAAGGATATACAGGCTACAACGGACATGAAAATAAGTCATCAACAGGAATCGGACTTTATCTTTGCAAGCAGGCAGCAGATAAACTCGGGCATAGATTAGAAATTGAATCAGAGAAGAAAAAGGGAACAAAGGTGAGGATATATTTTTATACATAAATTTCCGTTTAGGGGAAAAATCAACCATAACCATTTAGACACGAAAATCGACCATTTAAGCATGATTTAACAAATTATCAAATAAATGTAATATAATAATCCAACGGGTCAGATATGATTTAGAAAAAATGTTATATGAAGAAAACACAGGGAGAGGATTGTTTATGTTAGAATATTTGATTGATGATTTGGTTATCTGGGCATATAGGAATGAATTGCTCAAGGATTATGAAAAGAGATATGTTTACGAATATGCTATACAGGTTATATTGTACAATATGATGCTGCTTGTAGTGACATTTCTGATAAGTGTATTTACTAACAATATTCAGAGCTTTATTATGTTTATGATATTCTTTGTAATGCTTAGAAGAAATCTGGGTGGTTTTCACTTTAAAAATAAATATATCTGTATGACAGTGTCAATAAGTATGTATGTTATAATCACATTTTTTGGCGGTGAAATCTTTCTGTTATATGAGAACTATATTTTTTTAATATGGGGAATTTTAACGATATTATGTTTGTTTATGCCGGCATTGAAGGACAAGAATTATAATAAAAAAGTTGTTAATATACTGATTTGCATTGATGTTGTGTTGGTGTTTACAGGGATTTATCTGAAAATGCAATGTGTGGCATGGGCAGTATTATTTAATATAGCTGTGTTGTCTATGTTTATATTTCAAAAATTCATGGAAGTTTTAAATTGGAATGCGGAAGAGGAAAAATAATGGTAACCATAGTGCTTTGTGATGATGAAGTTGAAAGTTTGCAAAGAACTGAAGCTGAAATAGAAAGAATAAAAGAAAAATTACCATATCCTGTCGATGTGGTAAAGTATGCGGATACAGATTATCTTATGGAGAGAATTGATAATCGTGAGCTGCAAAGTGATATATTGATAGTGGATGTAGATATGCCTAAAATGTCAGGGCTTGATATAGCGAAATATATAAGGCAGAATAAATTGGATATTATTATAATTTTTCTGACGGGGCATGATGAATATGTATACAGTTCCTTTGAATTTGCACCATTGAGGTATATAAGAAAAGAATTTATAAAAGAAGAATTGTTGTATGCTTTGCTGGCAGCCTGCAGAAATGTTGATACTAAAAGAAATGAGTATGTGTGGATAAAAACAATAAATGGAGACTACAATGTCAAAACAAGTGAAATTTTGTATTATGAAATTGAAAATAGAAGGTGTAACATATATATGTCAGATGGGGTGGTGTTTAGCACAAAATATAAAATAAAAGACATTAGGAAGTTGATAGAGCAGAAAGACGATGCGTTTGTACAAATAAACAGCGGCTGTGTTGTGGGAATCAGACATATTAAATTTATGAGTAAAGGTGACATAGGAGTTAAAACGGATAAAATATTGCAGATAGCAAGGCGGAAAAAGGCTGAAGTAGAAAAAATTGTGTTAGATTACTGGGGGGATAAGTTATGAATATATATGTGCTGAGTGTTTTGTTAAATTTGGTTTCATCTCTGATGGAACCTTTTTTTTCGATAGTATTTGTAAGTGCATTTATGGGGGAAAGGTTTGATAAACGAAAGAAAGATATAGCGGCTTTGACAATAATAATACAGTTTATTTTTTGTATGTTTGCAGACAAAGTTGCGATATTTTCGATTTTAAAGTTTTTAATTTGTCACTTGATTAGTTTAACCGGTTTGTGGGTGATATATTTGAAAAATTATGACAGAGTATTTTTTATAACCATAATAGATATGGTGTCAATTGTGTTTATTGAAAGTATTGTTGCATATGCCATAGCATTTGTTTTTCAAGCTCCACTGAAAATTATTTTACAAGGAACAAGATACCGTGTTGTTGGAATAATATTGGCATTGACATTTAAGTGTATTTTTGCTTTTGGAATAAAAATATGCTTTAAGGATGCAAGGATGCTGAGAAGAAACAGCATGATAGTTATAGCACTTTTGTCATCAGGTATTATGGCATTGACATTATATTTAAGCAATGACTGTTTAAAGAAAGCCGGTGTATCTTTCTTACAAATGCTTATGGCTGCTATATTAACAATAATGTATATTTTAGTTATATTCAGTATATTTATGCTAGATGACAATAGAAATAAAGGCGAAGAACTGGCACTTATCACTTTACACAGTGAAATTTTAAATAAGTCACTTTTAGAGGAACGGACAACATTCGACATGTGGAGAAACAGGCTGCATGATTATAAAAATCAGCTTATTTATATAAGAGAATTATTGGAAAAACAACAATATAAAAAAATATCAGAAATTGTAGATAAAGAGATTGGAGAATTAAAAAGACAGTCAATATATATAGAAAGCGGCTATTTGGGAATAGATGCGATAATAAATTCAAAACTTATGTATGCACAGGGAAAAGGCATACATACGATATACAATATTAAGATACCGTCTGGGCTAAAAATTGATGATGAAGTTGTGGCTTCAATTTTAGGAAATCTTATAGATAATGCAATAAGAGCTTCACTATTAACGGAAGAGAAATATTTTGAGATAAATATTGTATATGTGTTTGAAAATCTTAATATAAAAATATCTAACAGTACAAGCTCTAAAAGAACCAATTTTGAGAAGAGCAGCAAGTCAGAGTCAGGGCTACATGGAATAGGGATAAACAGCGTGAGAAACAATGTAAAAAGATTGCATGGCACATTTGACATAGCACAGCATGAAAATATAGTAGTTGCGGCAGTAAAAATACCTGTAAAAAAATAGATACGGCTGATTTGCGACCATTTAGACACGAAAATCGACCATTTAAACATGATTTTACACAAGAGGATTTTAATGTGGTAAGGTATAGGTGTTTCGAAACAAAAAATGCTTAGGAGGTGAAAAGAATGTTTGTAAAGAAAGTTGAAGATTTTTTGGAAAATGTGGCTGTAAAGCATGCAACAAGTGCAAGCAGTTTATTTTTCTATGAGCCAAAGGTGCCAAAGAAACTTATGCAGATTATTAAAAAGGAAAGCAAGTAGTACTTAAGGAAAAGTATTGAAAAAAATAAGCACAAGATAAGTTAAAGTACAAAAGAAATCAGTAATGTTTTTATAATAGGGGGACAAGATAATCTCTCACTCTTTAATTCTACCCAGGGTGAGAGATTTTTAAAATTGTATTAAAAGGAGTGAACAGGTATGAAAAAATATTTTTTGATTTTGATTGGAATTTTTGTTTGTCTGGTCTGCGTTGACGGCAAAAAAGCAGATGCATATTCGGTTGAGCTGCAGAAAGATGGAATATATGCGGAAACATTACCAAAACCGGTTGTAGATAATTCAGTTGTTTTATTTAAAAAGTACGTAGATAAGGCAAGAAAATATTATAAGAAGTATAAGAAGAATAATGCATATACGCTGCTTTCTAATGTACCGGAAGAATATCGTATTTTTATTCCGATTGTGAAAGACATTAAGCCATCAGATAAGATTGTAATAAAAACTCCGTTTTATATTTATGACCCTACAGACGCTGCGGGAAATACAAGTTATGAATATTATTTTGTTGCAGAAAAGAATGGGAAGAAAATGTGTATATTCTGCATTACTATTTCTACAGATAACAATAAAATTTCTTTTTATTATGATAATGTCATAGACAAGTATTCTAAATTGGACGGGAAAATGCTGAGTGAAGGTGCCATAATTTATAAAATTGACAGCGTTATCTATGAGCAGACAAAAAACAAGAAGATTGTGATGCTAAATCAATCTGATACTGTCGGTACAGAGGAAATGATAGGGGATAAGGATGCTAATCTGGATAATTTGATTGATAAATTCAAAAATAAAAGTTTTGACGATAAAAAGAAAGAAATTTTTGAATATCTTGATGATATGAAAGAAAAGAAAGTTGTTAAAAAGTCGGAAGAAAATTTAAAGCTTGATTTAAAGAATGAATATGTAGGAGATGAAAGCACAGATAATAAAAGTGACAAAAAGCTAAAATATATTGGAATTGCTGCAGTTATTGTTGTTATTATCGGAGCAGGTGTATTGTTGAAAAGATGCAGAAAAAGTCAGTGATACAGTACAAAAGTACAACATTATTCGTTGTGCTTGCCAAAGGAGTTTCTTATGAAATACATATTAAAAAATATTAAATCTTTTGCAAAGGATTATACAAAAATATTTGTGTTATTGATTATCACAATCTCTGCATCAACTTTGATAATTCATTTGTCTTATGGAATGTTTCGTGAGTATAAGGATAGGAGTGAATTGAGTAAGAGTGTAACAAATAGGATAGATTTAAAACTTAAAAGCTCTTATTCAAAAAGGATTGGGTCAGATACAAGCGGTACGTTTGAAACAATGGGAGATTTGAATAGTCAGATATATGATAGGACCGACGATGTACGGGATGTAACAGTGCAGGATGTAAAAAAGTTTGCCAAAGAGCTTGATTTTGAAACAGCAAATAAACTGTTAAATATTCAAACCGGTATTTTACAGGAAAAGTATAGATTTGAGACAAATTTTTTGATTGCAAAGGGAAAGATTACAAACAGTGCCGAGTATGGATTTGATTCACTTTATAATTTTACTTTCGGATACCAAACAACGAATACATTTCAATATGGAAGATATTTTAGTGATGAAGAATATTCCGACGGAAAAAAGGTGTGCATAATGTATGGTTTTCAAAAAAATCTGCGTGGTGAATATTTGGAAAAAAAATTGTCAGATGATGGAACTGTGATTATTGATGGGGAAAAATATAAGATTATAGGACTTCAAAATGGTATCGGTACAGGATATATTCCTATTACAGCGGTAAAAGGGGAAAGTGTTCTTCTTGATAAAATTACTTTTCAGTTTAAGGATAATATATCTCTGCGTGAAGTTAATTTGTTGTTGGGAACGGCAAAAAAAGTTTTTGGAGACAGCGTTGATGCTGAGTATAAACTGGTACAATCGGATGAAAATGGTTCTTTTTATAGTACGGTTTTAATTCTTATAGTTATGGTATCAATGGTAGCAGCATTTAATTTTTGTGCATTGTATCATTATATACTGATGACACGTCGAAGAACACTAAATATATTGAGAATATGCGGATTGAGTTATAGTAAGAGTATGTGGCTTTATTTGGGCGAGTGTTCAATATTATCAGTTGTGACATATTTTGTAACCGTTGTTTTATTCCGATTTGTACTTATGCCTTTTTTGAGTGGAAAAGTAAATGTGTTTGATTTTCATTATAAAATGCAGGTATATGTTATACTTTTTATGGTTTGGTATTTATCCTCTTTTTTGCTTCAATATGTGATGATTAGATGGAACTTAAAAAAGATGGTTGTTATTGCTTAATCATATAAGGATGGGGAGGAAAACGGTATGACATGGAAATATGCGATGCGTGAATGTAAAATGCATATTGTGATGTCTGTTTTATGTTTTGTACAGGCAGTATTTTTGTTTGCAATTGTTATTGGAATGATTTCAATTTTTATGAGCAGATATTCGGGGTATCAGCCTGTGCAGAAACTCGTAGAACAGAAAGGATTTATCTGTAATATGACAGGCAGCCAGCATATAGCAGATGGAGACTTAGAAGGAAAGATGGTAGAGAATTCAGAGGCGTATGAAAAGATGTTGAAAAATGCGAAAGTCTGTGGTCAATACAGCGTTAATGCATTTGTGGGAGAAGAAAATGAGGAAATTGAGGAAAAACGTAAGGAAGGTTCTTATTTCCAAAATTTAAGAGCATATGATGATGAATTGATTAAAGGATTTGAGCCAAAGTTGCAGTCGGGAAACTGGCTGAAACAGGAAAATAAAAATGGCAGCCAGCTTGAAGCTGTAGTGCTGCAAAGCAGTGATAAATATAAAACAGGAGATATGGTATATCTTGATAACAACTCTGTAACTAAACTAAAGACTAAAATACCTGTAAAGATTGTCGGTATTATTGACAGAAATTCAGATATTATTTATCAGTCAGCTAATAACAGAAGTTTTATAGATTACCGTATACTTTTCAGTAATATGGTGGCGGAATCAGAGGATTTGAAAAAAATTTCCTATGTGGATGGTATAAATAATTTTCTGCCTGAGACATTCTTTGTATCGAAAAAGAATCTTGACAGTGTGCAGGAACATTATGCAGCTAAAGAATCAGAAAAAAATCTGTCCGATAATTATGAAAATGTTTTAAAAACAAAGAAAGAAATTTTTATGACGAGCATGGAAGGAATAGTTTTTATTACAATGGATAAAAATTGTTCAGATGCAGTATATGGGTATAATAAAAACAGGATTGCGCAGATATCGCAGTTTAGTTTTTTACATGAACTTGATTATATAAAAAACAATACATGGCAGAATATTATGGCAAATATTTCGGAACTTATTCCGGCAGGCATTGGGATGATTATATTTACAGTTATATCGTTTATTACGCTTTCTACTCTTATGTATCAAAAAAATATGCGTAAATATTCTGTTTATTATATGTATGGTCTGACTTGGCATAATATATTTAAAATACATATTACATATATTTTTATGATTATTTTTGCAGCGTTGATATTTGGGATAGTGGCAATTTATGCTGTGCACTCCATGGGGATATGGAATATGACAAATGTTAATGTTGGAGTCGTGCAGGTGGCAGGCTGTCTTGTTACAATGGTTTTGCTGATGTTTGTGGCTTCACTTATGTGTCTTTCTATGGTTAATGGGAAATCGGCAAAGAGAATTATGCAGGAGGTTGAGTAGAATGTTTTGTTTAAAGAATATTGTAAAAACCTATAATAAGGGAAAAAGCAATGAATATGAGGCACTTCATGGAATATCAATGGAGGTAAAGGATGCCGAACTTACAGCAATTATCGGAACTTCCGGTGCGGGAAAGTCTACTCTGCTGCATATTCTTGCATGTATTGACGGATATGATTCAGGGGAGTATACGATTGACGGCGAGGATGTAGGCAGGATTTCGGAAAAGCAGATGGCGCGGGTTCGCAATGAAAAGATAGGAATGGTTATGCAGGATTTTGCTTTGATTGAGGGATTCACAGCGTTAGAAAATGTGTTGATTCCGTTGGATTTTGAGAGAAAAGATAAGCGCATAAAGAAAAAGGAGCGTAGACAAAAAGCATTGGAAATGCTGGAAATGGTAGGAATGAAAGAATACGCTGATAAACCTGTAAACAATTTGTCAGGCGGACAAAAACAGCGTGTTGCGATAGCAAGAGCAATAGCGAATAAGCCGTCAATGATATTGGCAGATGAGCCTACGGGAGCTTTGGATACTGAAACGACAGGCGAAATCATGAAGTTGTTTATTGAACTTAATAAACAGGGAAGGACAATTGTTATTGTTACACATGATATGAAAGTTGCAGAACAATGTAACAGAGTGATAAGGATTGAAGATGGAAAAATAGTTGATTAAAATGCTGCTGATATGGCAGAGAGGATGCGGAAAAAATACCGTATCTTACAAAAATGTAAGAAATAAAAGAGAAATGTAAGCTGTTTCGATAGCGGACATTTCTTTTTTTTGTTAGGATAATCTCAGAACAAAGAAAACATTGTGTATAAAGAAAGGTGGAAGACATGGCAATATTATCAGTTTCAAATTTAAAGAAAACTTACACAACAAGATTTGGCGGCAGTCAGGTACAGGCACTTAAAAATATCAACTTTTCCGTAGACAAGGGAGAATATGTTGCTGTTATGGGAGAGTCAGGTTCAGGAAAAACTACTCTTCTTAACATTCTTGCGGCACTTGATAAACCGACATCAGGCAATGTGCATTTAAACGGAGTAAATCTTTCGACAGTCAGGGAAAAAGAAATATCTGCATTCAGGAGAGAGCATCTTGGTTTTGTTTTTCAGGACTTTAACCTGTTAGATAATTTTTCACTTAAAGACAATATATATCTTCCGCTCGTACTTGCGGGAAAGAAACATAGTGAGATGGAAGATAAACTTCGTCCGATAGCAAAAATGCTTGGTATTGAACAGATAATTGAGAAATATCCATATGAGGTTTCAGGCGGTCAGAAACAGAGAGCAGCAGTTGCAAGAGCACTTATAACAGAGCCGGAACTTATACTTGCGGATGAGCCAACCGGGGCACTTGATTCAAAAGCAACTGATGACCTTCTGGGACTTTTCAATGAGATAAATGAAAACGGTCAGACGATAGTTATGGTAACGCACAGTACAAAAGCGGCAAGCCATGCAAACAGAGTTTTATTTATAAAGGACGGTGAAGTATTTCATCAGATATTCAGAGGAGGTCTGTCAAATGAAGAACTTTATGCAAAAATTTCCGATACATTGACGGTGCTTACAACAGGGGGAGATAAAGTGAACGATTAAAAATTTTAGAGATATTAGAAAAGGGAGTAATCACAGATGGGTAAATTATATTTTAAACTGGCAAAGACAAATTTGTCTAATAACAAACCGTTTTATATACCATATATAATTTCAAGTATAATTACGGTTGCAATGCTCTATATGATGTCATTTTTAAGTGACAATAAAGGGCTTAATAAGATAATGGGAGCAGACAGTCTGGCAATCATATTCAGACTTGGTGTCGGAATTATAGTAATATTTTCATATATATTTTTGTTTTATACGAACAGTTTTATAATAAAAAGAAGAAAAAAAGAGATAGGTGTTTATAATATTTTAGGAATGGAAAAAAGGCATTTATCAAAGGTACTTTTTGTCGAGACAGTGTATTCTGCAGCAATCTCTCTGGTATGTGGAATTATCATAGGGATAGCATTTTCAAAATTTATGCTTATGGTTTTATATGGAATTATAGGAATACATGAAACAGTAGAATTTTTTGTTAATATACACGGGATTATTTTATGTATAGTTTCATTTGGAATATTATTTCTGCTTACATTTTTATATAATTTCATGCAGATAAAACTGGCAAATCCTATTGAACTCCTGCGTGGCACAAGTGTAGGTGAGAGAGAACCAAAAACAAAGATTTTGATGACAATAATAGGAGTAGTATGCCTTGCAACAGCTTATTATATAGCGATAACAACCGAAAATCCGCTAAATGTACTTACACTATTCTTTGTTGCCGTGTTGTTAGTCGTAATCGGAACATTTGCAATATTTACGGCGGGAAGTATCGCATTGTTGAAATTGCTTAGAAACAATAAAAAGTTTTATTATAATAAGAGACATTTTATGGCAGTTTCAGGTATGCTTTACAGAATGAAGCAGAATGCGGCAGGGCTTGCAAGTATATGTATTCTTTCAACAATGGTGCTTGTAGTAATATCAACAACGGTGAGTATGTATGTCGGAATACAGGATGAACTTATGGCAAGGTATCCTAACGATGTATGTGTCACGGTTGACTATAACAGTGTAATTGACAAAAGCAGTGAAATAGAAAAAGCCATATTTGATGAAATTGATAGTGCGGAAGTAAAAAATAAAAAAGCGTTTTCGTATTTATCAGTTTTTGTAGGGCAAAAGGGAGATAATTTTACAACTGATAAAGAACATTTATCATTTCAGAACTCATATCTCTTTTATATACTTTCAAAAGATGATTTCATCAAAAGGGATAATAGTTTTAAAGATAAAATAGGGAACATTTCAAAGGGTGAGGCAGTAGTTGTTTTAAATAAAAAGTATGATAAAAAAGATATAAAAATATTTGGTAAGAGTTATAAAGTTAATAAGAACTTTGAACATATATATGATGATAATTTATATGTGCTAAGTACGCTTAATGGTTTGGGATATATAATTCTTGACAATAATGAAAGTGTGCAGGAGTTATATGATGTGCAGGAAAAAATGCTTGGAAAGGGAGCGAATTACTATACAAATGAAATAAGATTTGATTTTAAGTCCGGTAATAAAAAGCAGAAAATAGCAGCTTATAAAAAGGTAGATAATGCTGTGAAGAGATATTTTAAAGATAACAAAAATGATAAAAAGGAAATATCGTCGTATTGGGTTGAAAGCAGACAGGAAAATGAAAAGAATTTTTATCTTTTATATGGTGGACTTTTCTTTCTGGGAATTTTTCTCGGAACAATGTTTTTGATGGTAACGGTAATGATAATCTTTTATAAACAGATTACAGAGGGATATGATGACAGAGAGCGCTATCAGATACTTGAAAAGGTTGGAATGAGTAACAGGGAAGTAAAAGATACAATAAAATCACAGATAAGAATAGTTTTTGTTCTTCCGATATTTGCGGCAGCAATTCATGTGACAGCAGCATTTCCAATGGTGTACAGACTTCTTCAGATGCTTAATCTTAATAATGAAAAATTGTTTGCAGGATGTCTGGCAGTCACGATAATTGTATTTGCGGTTATCTATTATCTTGTATTTAAGGTGACGTCAAGGGCTTATTATAGGATTGTGAAATAGGAAATTTTAAGAATATTAAATGAAAGAGTTTAGGATTAGTAACGTTTTTTATTAAAAGAATGATAAAACACCCCTGAGAAGTCATATTTTTCAGGGGTGTTTTTTGTCTGAACAATATATTGTTATAAACGAGTATATTTACTAAATATTTTCAGGAGAAACACTTTCAGCTTCCGGTATTGTATCAGTTTCAATTGGAAAACTAATGATAACATTAAACTGGTCGCCGTCGATTTTTATGTTAAATGTGCCGCCGCAGGCTGCTGTAAATTCCTTTGCTATCGAAAGTCCAAGTCCATTGCCGTCAGTGTTTCTTGACTTATCGCCGCGAACAAATCTTTCAAGGATTTCTTCCTCTTTAAAATCCATTTCATATGATGCTGTATTTTTTATTGTAAGTTTTACAGTATTATTTTCGGTAGACTCAGTTATATAGATTCGTGTTCCTTTCAGGGAATATTTAAGTGCATTTTCTATAATATTCTGCATTACACGATATATCCTGCTTCCATCTGAAATTATCAAAACATCTTTTTCAGGAATTTTTAACTTTATGTCAAGTCCGCTTTTTTTGACAGTGTCCTCCATATCAGTGAGAGTCTGTACTATCAGTTTGTTAAGGCTGAGACTTGCTTTTGCTATAACAAGTTCACCGCTTGCTGTTTTTGCAAGTTCAAATACATCATATACCATATTTTTTAAGCGGACAGCTTTTTTGGAGATTATTTTGACATAATCGATTGCTTCAGGTGGCAGGTCATCTCGTCTTTCAAGCAGATCAACATAGCTTATAATTGAAGTCAGCGGTGTTTTTAAATCATGTGAAACATTTGTTATAAGTTCGGTCTTCATACGTTCACTCCTGATTTTTTCATTCAGATTTTTTTCAAATCCCTCGCCGATATTTGAGAGTCTTGTTAAGGTATCGTAAAAAGCTGTATGTGTTCCGGCTGATGTATCAAGTTTGTAGTTACCACTGTATAATTTTTCTATATTATCTTCAAGAAGTCTGCATGAAGATATAATTTTTGATGAAAAATAATGATATGTGCCAAAAATTATAAAGTATATCAAAAAACAGGTGACAAACAATGTTTCATAATTTAAATGCGTCACAAAATATGCATAATCATACCACTCAGATGGAACCCAGTCGGAAAGGGTGTTTAGTGAATAGCCAACCGGAACGAGGTTTGTAAAGTATTCTGCACTGGCTGTTATTATAAGCATGACGACAGTCAGCAGTGCAACTGATACGACTGAGCATGCAAATAAAATTTTTACGCCTTTTTTAGTATTTAGCGGATAGTATACATGTCCAATTAAAAAAGATTTTATTGTACCGAAAACCTGTTTTAAGATTTTTACATACATTTTAATATGTTTTTTAACTATTAGGTGAACATATAGTAAATAAATTATTGCTATAAAAGTGAGAGTATTTATAACTTTTATGAAAGTGCAAAAAGTATTCCAGTTTGTTTTAAGTTTATTAAATACACTGACTTTATAGATAAGGATTACAACAGCAGAGTCACCTGCTTCATAATCAAACATTTTTTTGTATTTATAGCCGTTTGAATCAAGTATTGCAGCGTTAATGAGATCAGTATAGTTTGAAACTGAAACTATACGCTTTGTTGATGTATTAAAATACTTTTTAATACAATTTGTAAGTGCGGTCTTTTTTCGGACATCGTATGTCTGCATCATCATTTTGTTTGAGTTGACAGTATAGGCAATGTTTTGTAAAACTGAATTTAATGGGCTGTTGTGAGCTTCATAATCAATAGATATCTCCGCACTTTCGCCTATATACATTTTAGCATACAGGTATGAAAAATCTTTTCCAATTGATTTTTCTTTTTTGGTGCCATCGATAATGTCGGTTTCATATGCACATATTTTCTTTATGTCGCTGTTTATATGTCTTGCGTATGCTGCAGATTGTCCATATTCGATTCCTTTTGATGCATCATGGTAAATTCCGTTTTTTGAGAGCAATATTATCAATAACCCTGCTATTATAAGAATGGCTATTGATATAAACATAGGTATTTTTTTAATTATATTTTTCAATTTTGTAACCAATTCCCCACACCACCTTTAAATATTTTGGCTCGCTTGGATTTATTTCAATCTTTTCGCGAATTCGTCTTATATGTACCATAACAGTATTTTCAACGCTGTAGGCTGTTTCGTTCCATATATGTTCATATATTTCTTCTGCTGAAAATACACGTCCAAGATTATGCATAAGATAATTGACAATCTTGTATTCTTTTGCCGTCAGTTTAACGGCCTCACCATCTACAAAAAGCTGTTTTTTTGTTACGTTTAGTTCAAGACCAAGATTTCTTATTATTTCTTCATTTGAAGAAATATTGCCATATGAACCGAGTTTCAGGTATCGTCTTGTTTGCGACTTTACTCTGGCTAACAGTTCTGATGGGGCATAAGGCTTTGATATATAATCGTCTGCGCCCATACTTAATCCGAGAACAATGTCACTTTCCTGTGTCTTTGCTGAAAGAAGTATGATAGGAATATTTTTTTCATTTCGGATTTTCAGGGTAGTTGTAAGTCCATCCTGGTTTGGCATCATAATGTCAAGAATAATAAGATGAACTGTATTTTGAGTTAATATATCTATTGCCTCTAAACCATCGTAAGCCTTTAAGGTTTTGTAATCTTCGCTTTCTAACAATTTACAGATAGCGTTTACGATTTCTTTGTCATCATCAACGACAAGTACATTTATAGTTTCCATTTGTTTCTCCTTTGCTTAAGCTTAAGTATAATTATATATTAAACTATAGGTCTGATATTTTCCAAAGATATTTCTTACGAATTTCTTAAATGATGGTGTTTGTGAAAGTTTTTCGGGTTATAACCGCAAAAGTATAGTAAAAGTAAAGCTTTTCGGGTTATAATCGCAAAAATGTTGAATGAACTTGCGGATCATATTGCCGGATATATAAATATCACGGCACCTGTTAGAAAGACTGCATGATTGTCAGATGTTTAACATAAGTTCAATATATCCGAAGAGCAGGCAAGACAAAAAACAGAAGTGTTGTGGAATTAGTATATAAAGAAAATGTGCATCAATGAAAGCAGTGTAAAAGTTATAAAAACAGCCATATTGTTATTCTAATTACTTAAATAATAATATGGCTGTTTTTGGTTATAATCTAAATCCTAAAAATTACATTCCGATATGGGTTCTAAGCTTTCCTTTAATCTCAGCGTCAAGTTTTTCAACAAACTCATCAAGAGGAAGAACGGTTGTCTTTTTCTCTCCGTGGAGACGGAATGATACTGTTCTCTCATCTTTTTCATTAAATCCGACTACGAGAAGATAAGGAACTTTCTGAATCTGTCCCTCACGCATACGATAGCCAAGTTTTTCAGAACGGTCATCAAGGTCTACACGTACTTTGTTTGCTTTGAGAGCGTCACAGATTTCTTTTGCGTAAGTGTTAAGTGAATCATCATCTGTCTTAACAGGCATTACGCGAACCTGTACAGGAGCAAGCCATGTTGGAAGATTACCCTTTGTTTCTTCAAGAATATATGCCATAAAGCGGTCAAGAGAACCAAGTATTGCACGGTGAAGAACAACAGGTGTTTTCTTTTCACCATCTCTGTCAATGTATGAGAGATGGAATTTGGCAGGGAGACAGAAATCAAGCTGGCATGTAGAAAGTGTAATCTCATTACCAACAGCAGGCTGGACATTTACGTCAAGTTTTGGACCATAGAAAGCAGCTTCTCCGATTTCTTCTGTATATTCGATGCCAAGACCATTCATAACATCACGGAGTGCAGCTTCTGCCTTGTTCCACATTTCATCATCATCATGGTATTTCTCTTTGTTTTCGGGATCACGAAGTGAGAGTACGCAGCGGTAATTCTCAATACCAAAATCTTTGTATGTGTTGAAGATAAGATCTACAACTTTTGTGAACTCATCTTTAATCTGCTCAGGTGTTACAAAGAGGTGGGCATCGTTCTGGCAGAAATGTCTTCCACGCTCAATTCCCTTTAATGTTCCGCTTGATTCATAACGGAAATCATGAGCGATTTCACCGATACGGATAGGGAGGTCTTTATATGAATGTCTTCTGTTCGCATATATCATCATGTGATGAGGGCAGTTCATAGGACGAAGTACAAATGACTCGCCTTCCATTTCCATAGGAGGGAACATATTCTCTTTATAATGATCCCAGTGACCTGATGTTTTATAAAGATTGACTGTTCCGACACAAGGAGTCATAACATGGAGATAACCGAGTTCTCTTTCTTTATCTTTAATGTAGTTTTCAAGTTCCTGCCAGATTGTGTATCCCTTTGGTAAGAACATTGGAAGTCCACGTCCTACAAGGTCATCAACCATAAAGAGATTCATATCTTTACCGATTTTTCTGTGGTCTCTTTCTTTTGCCTCTTCAAGAAGTGTGAGATGGTTTTCGAGTTCCTCAGGAGTAGGGAAACATACACCATAAATTCTCTGAAGCACTTTATTGCTGCTGTCACCTTTCCAGTATGCACCTGAGTGACGGATAAGTTTGAAGTTACGGCAGAGTTTCACGTTGTCAACATGAGGTCCGCGGCAGAGGTCAGTAAAATCACCCTGGTCATAAACAGTGATATTTCCGTCTTCAAGGTCTGAGATAAGGTCGAGTTTGTATTCATCATCCTTAAACATTTCTAATGCTTCTGCTTTAGAAACTTCTCTGCGGAAAATTTTCTTTCCTGATTTTGCAATTTTTTTCATTTCTTTTTCAATCTTAGCGATGTCCTCATCACGGATAACATCTTCGCCAAGATCGACATCATAATAAAATCCCTCGGCAACTACAGGGCCAACCCAGAATTTTGCCTGTGGATAAATGTGTTTGATAGCCTGAGCCATAAGATGTGCACAGGAATGGTTTAATGTGTTTAACTGTTCATCTTCTTTAAAATTTACCATTGTTTTAAAGTCTCCTTTTTAATTTTTAGTGAAATATGAGAAGTTCTATTTTGTGAATAGATAATTTGTGGCGGATGTGTAAAACATATTATTAAAAAACACCCTTGGATACGAAAAATTCATATCTAAGGGTGCCTGCACACGATTCCACCTTGATTTTAACTCAAAACAGCTTATAACGCAGCCATACGGTGACGCTTCAAAATATTTATAAATATTTCTTCTACGCACAGCTTAGGAGTGGTTTTCATGAGATTTTTCCATAAACGGCTCACAGCAAAATACCGTTCTCTCTGTAAGGTCAAATAACACTACTCTCTCCGTCAACGCTTTTAAAATCTTCTTTTAAAAAACTCCATTTATTCTAACATAATGTTATATCAAATTCAATAGGTGAATAACAAAGTTTTCATAAGTTTTTATAAGTATAATTTTTCACATTTTCCACATACTAACTCCAAAGCTAATATATAGCAGCAAAGGAGCAGCTATTTGAAAAAATCAAATAGAGAACTCTTGGAAAATTAGATATTGGAGGAAAATAATGTGAAAGCTACAGGAATAGTACGAAGAATAGATGATTTAGGAAGAGTAGTTATTCCTAAGGAGATAAGGCGCACATTGCGCATCCGTGAGGGAGACCCGCTTGAAATATATACAGACCGGGAAGGAGAGGTTATCCTTAAAAAATATTCGATGATAGGAGATATAGGGCAGTTTGCAAAGCAGTATGCAGATGCGCTGGCTCAGACAACGGGTTATCTTATAATAGTGACAGACCGGGATATTATAATTGCAGCTTCAAGCGGTGTCAAAAAAGATATGGTGGGAAGACACATAAGCAGGGATTTGGAGAAGGCTGCTATGGAGAGAAAGATTATACTGTCGGATAATACGAAACCGGATTTTTGCAAAGTTACCGATGATATGGACGGAGATTATATAGAGGCGGTCGCACCGATTATATGTAACGGCGATGCGGCGGGAACGATAGTGTTTTTGTCAAAGAATACAGAGAGAGTATTTGGCGAAACAGAGCAGAAAATGATAACTGTTGCAGCAAGTTTTCTGGGTAAACAGATGGAGGGGTGACATTTAATAAGAAAAAAGGCTAAAAAACCTTGATTTTATGGGATTTTTGCTGGAAAAAACCTTGACAAACATGTATAATGAGGGTATAAATAGATTTGTAAGTTTTTGCAATTGAAAATTGTAAGAATAGGAATGGGAAAGTGAAGCGGAGGATACCGCTTTATTCCAAGAATACAAATATCGAGGAGGATTTATCCATGAACAAGACAGAGTTAGTAGCAGCTATGGCTGAGAAAGCAGAACTTTCAAAGAAAGATTCAGAGAAAGCTTTAAAAGCATTTATCGATGTGGTTACAGAAGAGTTAAAGAGCGGAGAAAAGATTCAGTTAGTTGGATTTGGTACATTTGAAGTTGCTGAGAGAGCTGCAAGAGAAGGAAGAAACCCTTCTACAGGTGCAACAATGAAAATTCCTGCATCTAAGGCTCCTAAGTTCAAAGCAGGTAAAGCTTTAAAGGATGCTGTAAACAAATAATAGTTTACCAAGTTTAGCGAGGTATTTTTTTGATTTTGATTTAAAGTCAGAAAAGCAAATTTGAAAGCAGACTTAATTTAAGGGCAGGTTCTTTGAACCGGCCCTTTTTCTGAAATCAGAACATTATAATAAAGTATTGGGCATAGAATATAGCAGGGAAGAGAGGATTAAGATGAGGTTAGATAAATATTTAAAGGTTTCCAGACTTATAAAAAGACGTCCTGTTGCAAATGAAGCATGTGATGCAGGAAGAATTACGGTAAACGGAAAAGTTGCAAAAGCATCTCTTAATATTAAACCGGGAGATATTATTGAGATAAGCTTCGGAGACAAACAGGTAAAAGTAGAAGTGTTAAGCATTGAGGAAACATACAATAAAGAAGCGGCAAAGGAACTTTACAAAATGCTGTAATATAAATGATACCCTCCGGCATATATTGATTATAAATATATGCAAGGAGGGTGTTTTTGTGGAAGAAAAAAGTATACAGAATAATACGGGAGCAAAGGGAGTACATAAGGTATATCTTAATGCAAGAAAATCAGCAGTTATGTCGGGAGTTAAAGATGTACTTTCATTTGATGCAAAAGAGGTTTATCTTGAGACAAACCAGGGCGTGCTTTTGATAAAAGGAGATGAATTGCATGTAAACCGCTTGTCTCTTGAAAAAGGTGAAGTTGATGTAGACGGAAGAATAGACAGTTTTGCATATTCAGATGTTGAGGATAATACTAAAAAAGCAGCGACGTTCTTTGGGAGACTTTTTCAATGAGTGAAATAATATATGGACAGGTCAGGTATCTGTTAGCATCAGCGTTAAGCGGTATGGGCTGCATGTTTTTATATAGTATTATAAGAATGTTTGAACTTTTGCTGAAACTGTGCATGCCTGTTAAAATTATAATTGACATTATATTTTGGACTGGCATTGCAATCCCGGTATTTTATATTTTTTACAATATAAATTCAGGAATAATAAGATGGTACGGGATTGTTATGATTATTTCAGGGGCAGTTTTATATGAGAGGGGGATATATGTTCCTGTAAAGAAAAGCGTTGAAAAAATAGTAAGAAAGGTATATAATAAAAATATATTTCGTAGACGAAAAAGCCTTTAGAACGGGCGTTCGCAGGGAGGATGGTGTTAAGATGGCACGCCAACATTATGGTCATAAAAAACATATGAATAAATTTACGATTATGGGTATTGTTTTATTGTGTGCAGTGCTTTGTTTCACTGTCCTTTATCGTAAATCGGCATTAGAAGCACAGTGCAAGGAGTACAATGCACAGATTACGGAACTCAAAAAAGAGAAAAAGAGCGTTGATGAACAAACAGAAGAGTTAAAGAAATTTGAAAAATATGTTGATACGGACGAGTATGTTGAAAAAATTGCGAGAGAGCGTCTCGGTCTTGTATACAAAGGTGAGATTATATTTGAGCCTGATGATGCCAAGTGAACAGTGACCATATAAAACTAAATGTGAAGGACTGTTTATTTATGATTTAAGTTCATAAAAAACAGTTCTTTTTTTGAGGTTGAGTTTTGACAAAATATACCATTTTTGTTTTATATACTTTCCCTTATCAGATTAGCCGTAGGGCATGAAAGGGAGAATATAATGAAGTATATTGGCAAAAAACTTTTTGTACAGATGATAATAGGTTTTTTTATAGGACGAATCGGAATCTGCGGGATGTGTGTGCTTGGTATATCGTATTTTGCGGCAATATTTGCGGATATGGATGCAAAACTTTTAATCGCTCTCTGTGTTATAGCGGGAATGTTTTCAAATCTTTCTATTGAGATGTCCTTGTGTGGAAGTATGGTAATATTATCAATGCTTCTTATATATGATACACTTGAGAGACAAAAGATACATATACAGCCGTTACATTCGGCACTTATTGCGGCAGTAACTTTTGTTATATACGGCGGTATAAAACTATATATGTTTCCGTACAATGAGTATGATATACTGCTTCTTATGTTTGGGACAGGTCTTGTATTGTCATTGTCGAAAGTGTTTAATGAAATATTTAATTATCTGACAGATGGCAGGAAAAGCAGGACAAAAGAGTACGAGGACATGGTTGAAAACAGGCTTAATGATTTTTCGCATGTCTTTGACAGAATTTCAAAGGTCATGTCGGATGATGTGCCTGAAAACAGACAGATATGCGGCAGGGACATAAGAAAAATTTTCAGGGAAATGTCCGAAAATGTTTGTGCAAGATGTGAAAAATATGAGGAGTGTTCGGGACAGACAGCTATATGCAGACCTGAAAAATTCAGAAGTCTTAGCGTTTCAGGGGATGGTTTTATAAAAATTGAACAGATGCCGATGGAGTTTGCAAGAGATTGTATCCATCCGGAACGTTTTTTAAATGAGGCAAATCAAAATCTTCATATTGCGAGAAATATAATGGGTTACAGAAACAGAGTCAGGGAGAGCAGAAAAGCTGTTGCAAGCCAGATGAAAGAGATAAGTGATGCAGTAAAAAATATGCTTGACAGTATGCCTAAAATGCAGAGACTTTCAAATGAACTGGAGGAAGTATTTCAAAAAGAATTCAGGAAAAAAAGAGTTATATGTAAAAATATATATGCATATGAAAAACAGGACGGACAGATAGAGATAATAATGAATGCCAGAACCACTAAGGGAAGGCTTGTGACGGCAACGGAATTGTCGCGGATAATGAGCAGAATAATGCAAAAGAAATTAAAACCGTCCGATGCATCAAGAAAAGTAATAGATACAGAATTTGGTGAATATATTTTTGTTGAGGAGACAAAGTATAAAGCAATAACAGGAGTTGCGAGGATGACAAAGGATGAACAGGATGTTTCGGGAGACACATTTTCAATGATAAATCTTCAGAGCGGGGAGCTCTTGATGGCGCTTTCAGATGGGATGGGAAGCGGGACAAGCGCATTGGATGAGAGCAAGAATGTCATAGAGCTTTTAGAACAGATGTCGGAAGCAGGATTTTCTCAGACTTCGGCGATAAGGCTTATAAATTCGCTTTATATGTCAGACCAGGAATTTGAAAGCTATGCAACACTTGACATTTCGCTTATAAATCTGTATAAGGGAGAGTGCAGCTTTTTGAAAAACGGAGCGGTGGGAACATATATATTAAATCAGGGAAAAATGTATTGTATAGAGGGACAGTCATTACCGATGGGAGTTATAGGAGAAGCTGAACCGTATATCGGGAAAATGAATATATATTCGGGAGATTACATAATAATGATGACAGATGGGGTGGCAGATATGTTTTCTGATGAAAAGTATAATTTAGAAAAATACATAGGACAGATAGATGCAGTAAATCCGGGAGATATGGCTCAGGCAATAGTAGACGAGGCTGTAAGAAGAAATTCCGGATACATATCCGATGATATGAGTGTTATAGTTGCCGGAGTATGGGAGAACTAAAAAGATGAATAAATATATTTACGAAAGGGTAAAATCATTTTGTGATGATAATGCCCTGATAGAAAAAAATGACGGTATAGTTGCCGGAATATCAGGCGGGGCAGATTCCGTATTTTTGTTTTTGTATCTGTTACAGGTACAAAAAGAATATAATTTAAGATTGTGTTTTGTTCATGTAAATCATGGAATACGAGGCAGTGAAGCAGACAGGGATGAACGGTTTGTAGAGGAATTGTGTGAGCAAAACGGTGCCATGTATAAAGTTTTTTATAAAGATATTCCAAAAATGGCACAGGAAATGTCAATGACTGAGGAAGAGGCAGGAAGAGTATATCGTTATGAATGCTTTGAAGATGTGCGTAAAGAGCTTGGTTACAATAAGATAGCAGTAGCACATCATCAGGATGATCAGGCTGAAACAGTTTTGTTCCAGCTTCTGAGGGGCAGCGGATTTAGGGGACTTGGCGGTATGAGGGCAAAAAATGCCGATGTCATAAGACCGCTTCTTGCAGTAAAAAAACAGGAGATAGTTGAAACTCTTGAAAAAAAGGGACAGAGCTATTGTACGGATTCGACAAATAATGAGGACGAGTATGCAAGAAATCAGATAAGAAATCATCTTATACCATATTTACGGGAAAATCTGCAAAAGGAAACTGTAAGCCATATTGCGAAAACCGCTTCATATATGCAGGATGTTACGGAGTTTATAGACCTGCAGACGGATATGGTCTGGGAAAGTGTTATAGAATGTAAAGATGGCAGGCCTAAAGAGATAAAGGCATATCTCAGTGAAATGAAAAAGCTGCATGTTGTATTGCAGCGTGAGATATTTATGAGAATGATTGAATATATGTCGGGCAGAAGAAAAGATATAACAGCGAGACATATAGATGCGCTTACAAGGCTTACCATAAGCCAGACAGGGAGAAAAATAAATCTGCCGTACGATATAGTTGCAGCAAAATATTATGACTGTATACTTATGTCACATAAGGACAGATGGTATCACAGTTCGCAGAGTTTTACGGAAGTATATGAAGAAAAGATATCGGCAGGACAGGAATATAATGTGACATTTACCAATAACAATAGTCATACAATATCATTTCATACGGAAGAAACGGGCATAATGACAGACATTATCAAAAAAAATAGCTGTACGAAATGGTTTGATTATGCTAAGATAAAGAATATGCCTGAGTTAAGATATCCAAAAGAGGGTGACTATCTTTGGCTCAGGACAGACGGTTCAAAGAAGAAGCTTAGCAGAATTCTTATAGACAGTAAAATACCGGCTGATGAAAGAAAAAATATACTGGTTCTCGCAGACGGGGCACATATTATGTGGATACCTGAACTTTCGAGATGCAGTGCATATTATTATATTAACGATAAGACTAAAAAGATGCTTTGTGCAAGCATACATTAGAGAAAGGTGGAAACAATGAAGGAAGAAATTGGTGTTATGTATTCTGAAGAAACTCTCAACAAGAAAATCGAAGAGATGGCTGAGCAGATAAACGGGGATTATGCAGGTAAGACAGTTCATTTAATCTGTGTTCTTAAGGGAAGCATATTTTTTTGCTGTGAACTTGCAAAGAGACTTACTGTACCTGTCACATTAGATTTTATGTCTGCATCAAGCTATGGCAATGCGACAAAAAGTTCAGGCAAGCTTAAGATAAATAAAGATCTTGATGAGGATATTAACGGACTTCATTGCATCATAGTTGAAGATATAGTTGACTCAGGACGTACACTCAGCATGGTAAAGAAAATGCTTGAGGGAAGAAACCCGGCAAGCCTTAAACTTTGTACATTGCTTGATAAGCCTGACAGACGAGAGACAGATGTTCATGTGGACTATACGGGATTTGAGATTCCGGATAAATTCGTGGTTGGATTTGGACTTGATTATGCTCAGAAATATAGAAATCTTCCTTATATAGGTGTATTGGATTTCATTGAGGAATAAAATAAAAGGTAGAGGAGACAATTCATGAAGAAACAGATGAAGATGAGTGGAATAGGCTTCTATGTTCTTGTGCTTGCAGTTATTTTTGTTGCAGTATATTTTTCAGGAAACATAGAGAGAAATTCCGGTGATTCTTACAGTATCAGCAGTTTGAAAAATGATGCTGGTAAAAACAATATTACAAGTGTTTCAATTGATCAGAACCAGGAGATACCGACAGGTGAAGTTACCGTAAAGCTGAAGTCGGGAAAAGTGGTTGATTTTTACGTGTCAGATGTAAAAGAAGCTCAGAAGATACTCGATGATGCAAATGTATCATACAGATTAAATGATGTAAAGAAAACATCATGGGTTATAACAACATTACTTCCATATGGTCTTGGATTTTTGGCGATATTTTTCCTGTTTTCTTTCCTGTCAGCACAGTCTGCAAATTCAGGCGGCGGCAATGCCAAAATGATGAATTTCGGAAAGAGCAGAGCAAGGAGAATTGACCCTGATGACCCTCATGCAAAAAAATTTAAAGATGTTGCAGGGCTCAAGGAAGAGAAAGAAGAACTTGAGGAAATTGTAGATTTCCTTGCAAATCCGGGAAGATATACGGATGTAGGTGCACGTATTCCAAAGGGAATACTTCTTGTAGGCCCTCCGGGAACAGGTAAAACACTTCTCGCAAAGGCAGTTGCAGGTGAAGCAGGTGTTCCGTTTTTCAGCCTTTCAGGTTCGGACTTTGTTGAAATGTTTGTCGGTGTAGGTGCATCGAGAGTAAGAGATATGTTTGCAGAAGCAAAGAAAAATGCGCCTTGTATAGTGTTTATTGATGAGATAGATGCTGTAGCAAGAAAAAGAGGTTCAGGTCTTGGAGGCGGTCATGATGAACGTGAGCAGACATTAAACCAGATGCTTGTCGAGATGGATGGTTTCGGTATAAACGAAGGCATAATAGTTATGGCGGCTACAAACCGTGTAGATATACTTGACCCGGCTATTTTGAGACCGGGAAGATTTGACAGAAAAGTAAATGTCGGCTGTCCTGATGTCAGAGGACGTGAGGAGATACTTGAAGTGCATGCAAAGGGCAAACCTCTCGGTGATGATGTTGACCTTAAAAAGATTGCACAGACAACAGTTGGATTTACGGGAGCTGACCTTGAAAACCTCTTGAATGAATCTGCAATTGCATGTGCAAAAGAGGGCAGAAAGTTCATTGAACAGGAGGACATCAGCAAATCATTTATTAAAATCGGAATAGGAAAAGAAAAGAAGAGCAAGATTATTTCAGAGAAAGACAAGAAGATAACTGCATACCATGAAGCAGGTCATGCCATTCTTTTTCATGTACTTCCTGATGTGGGACCTGTCCACATGGTTTCGATCATTCCGACAGGGTCAGGTGCGGCAGGATATACAATGCCTCTTCCAGATCGTGATGAAACATTTATGACAAAAGGCAAGATGAAACAGGATATAATTGTAAGTCTTGGAGGAAGAATTGCTGAGTCTATCATATTTGATGACATCACAACGGGAGCGTCACAGGATATAAAACAGGCTACAAACACAGCAAAAGCAATGGTTACAAAGTATGGTTTCTCAGAAAACTTAGGAATGATAAATTATGCTGACGAAGATGAAGTGTTCATCGGCAGAGACTTTGGAAGAACCAGCAGAGACTACAGCGAGGATGTGGCTAAGACAATTGACAATGAGGTTAAGGCAATAATTGACGATGCATATACACAGGCAAAATCAATTCTTGAGGAACACATAGATATTCTTCACAAATGTGCAAAACTTCTTATGGAAAAAGAAAGAATTGACAGAGCAGAATTTGAAGCTTTATTTGAGAAAGATGGAGAGGCAGTTTCACTTGATAAAGAGAATGTAGTTTCAGAAGAAGTTGATGTAGAGCCGGGTCAGTTTTAAAGGTAAATATATTGATAAATTGCACAATTGTATTGCTAAAAAAATTGATACTTTAGTCAAATTTTTGGGGAATGATAAAATAAAAGCAAAATGCACAAAAAAACATTAAAAAAAATAGTAAGTTTGTGCACACTTATTTGTTATGGCTTGCTATACTTACAACTGTAAACCCCAATACATTATATAGTTTTTGCTACACCCCATAAGTAACAAAAATACCTTCTCCAAAAGAGAGATTGCAATATTTGCAGTCTCTCTTTTACTATGTAAAAATAAGCGTGGTTTCGTTGACCATACATACATAATTATGGTATACTAAAAAACATAAGATGAATGCCGGCGGTTATTGATGACGATATTCAAATAAAAAGAAATTTTCGTGAAAATATTCACAAGGAATAGGAAAGGAAATATTATGGGATTATTACAGGATTGGAGAGAGTACGCATATGGCGTAGAGATTAATTCAAAAGCAGGAAAGGCAATTTGGGATAAATATTTCAAAGAAGAGAAAGCAGTGTATGAAAGCCTTCTTTCAAATCCATCAGATATAGTTAGCGGAACAGTTAAAGAACTTGCAGACAAATACAACATGGAACTTAATTATATGGTTGGATTTCTTGACGGAATAAATGACAGCCTTAAAGAGCCAAACCCTATAGAGGATATGACTGCAGATACAGTTGTAAAGCTTGATATTGACCTTGAAAAACTTTATTACAACATGGTAGAAGCAAAAGCAGAGTGGCTTTATGAGCTTCCACAGTGGAATAATCTTCTTTCTGTTGAAAAGCGTAAGGAACTTTATCATAAGCAGAAAAAGTCAGGAACAGTTGTCAAGGCTAAAAAGGTAGGAAGGAATGATCCTTGTCCATGCGGAAGCGGCAAAAAGTACAAGTATTGCTGTGGCGCAAAAAAATAGTAAAAATAAATAAAAGTGTTATTTGACGAGCCGGTTTATCTTATACAGATGCCGGCTCAAGGTGGAGGTGCCGGAAGTGACAGAAGATAAGGAAGAAAAAAATTGTTATACAAGCAGATATAAGGCATTATTTACTAACGCCGAAGATATGATATTATTCTTTGATGCTGACGGGTTTGTGTGCGAAAAAAACGACGCCGTCTGCAAAAACCTCGGATGTACCATGGATGATAAAATTTATATGCAGGATATTTTTAGAACATGCATGTCTTTGAAAGATGGTAAGATAGACCTTATAGGTCATAAATACGGCATTAGTTTTGAGACAGTTGCATACAGAACAAATGAGACATGCTTCTCTGTTGTTGCGTATCTTGCACAGCTTCAGGAGAGCACAGGCTGTTATGGTTTCTGCAGGATTCATGACATTGTACAGCAGAAGGAGACAAAGAAAGAGCTTAGAACAGCTAAAATGGAAGTTGAGGAGACGCACAAAGAGAGAAATGAAATGGTTGCAAATGTCACCCATGAACTTAGAACACCTGTAAACGGTGTTTTGGGACTGGCACAAAATCTCCTTGATACCGGACTTGATTCTGAGCAGCGTGAGACAATAGAGCTTATAATACAATGCTGCAACAATATGATAAAGATTATAAATAACATTTTGGACTTTTCTAAAATACAGGCCGGCAAATTTACTATAGAGTATACGGAATTTAACTTTTATCAGATGATGGACAAAATTGTGAAAGTAAACAGGACACAGGCAGAGTCAAAAGGGCTTAAGCTTATCTGCAATGTCGGAGAAGATATTCCTGAACTTATGACCGGTGATGAACTTCGTGTAACTCAGGTATTAAACAATCTGTTATCCAATGCGATTAAATTTACCTCAATGGGGCAGGTCACACTGAATGTTGTAAAGAGTTTTGAGACAGAAGAGGAACTTGAACTGTTTTTCATGGTTACAGATTCAGGAATAGGCATTTCAGAAGAGGAAAAAGACAAGCTGTTTAAAAGCTTTTCACAGGTAGATGCATCAATTACAAGAAAGTTTGGAGGAACCGGTTTAGGACTCAGCATTGTAAAAAATCTTGTTGAAATGATGGGTGGAGACATCAATGTTGAAAGTGAGAAAGGAAAAGGAAGTACATTTTCATTTTCAATAAAAGTTAAAAAGATAGTATCAGAAGAAGACAATAAAACAGAAGAAAAGACTGAAAAAGCTGAGGAAAAAACGGAGTATTCATTTAATTACAGCGGAGGTTTTCAGCTCGATGAAGAAGAGGAAGAAAATAATCTTTATAAACTTGGCTCAGAGGAAAATATAAAAGCCATAGATGAAAATTGCGAGAAGCTTGTTTTGTGTATAGAGATGGAAAATTGGAACAGGGCAAACAGTTTTGCAGATACGATAAAGCTGCTTGTGGCAGATGATCCGATGAATTTAAAGAGAAAAGCTTTCAGACTTCAGATGACGGTGAGAAAAGGTGACCATCAGGCGGCATTAGATGATTATGAAGTATTAAAAAAAGCTATTGAGGAGTTTAAACTACAGTTAGAAAGGCGGTGATTTGGCATGACAGTAAGCATGCAGGTGAATGAGCAGCCAAATATACTGATAGTGGATGATGTATCTACTAATCTTGTTATTCTTTCTGAAATGGTAAAAGTGACGGGGTGCATACCAAGACCTGTTACAAATGTGAAGCAGGCACAGACGGCTATTGAAAGAAAGATTCCGCAACTTATATTATTGGATATCTCAATGCCTGATACAGATGGTTTTGAATTTTGTGCCATGTTAAAAGCTGACGTAAAAACGAGGGACATTCCTATTATATTTATTTCTGCACTTGATTCGGTTGAGGATAAAATAAAAGGATTTAAACTCGGAGCGGTTGATTATATAGCGAAACCTTTTGAAAAAGAAGAAGTTACGCTCAGACTGAATACGCACTTGAAAATTTACAAACTTCAGCAGGAGATGGAAGCGTACAACAGAAAACTTCATCAGGTAGTAAATGAACAGTTGACAAGAGGTGCGGAAGAACAGAAAAATATTTTAAATACAATCGCTGATATGTTAGATATGCAGTCGGATATATATGAAAGAGGTACTGACAGAATATCAACAAACTGCAGAATGCTTGCGATAAGTTTACAATTTTCACCAAGGTTTGATAAATTGATATCAAGTGCATTTATCGATGAGATAGAATCAGCATCAAAACTTTATGATATTGGAATGTTGTCTGTAAGTGAAGAAATCACAAACAAAAAGACAGAACTTACGGCAGACGAATTTGAAAAGATAAAGGAACATACTATAGCCGGTGCAGACTACCTCAAAAAGATAAACAAAGATAAGAATAAAAATGAGTATCTTGAAATGGCAATAGACATTGCTAAATACCACCATGAAAACTGGGATGGAACAGGATATCCTAAGGGACTTTCGGGGATGGATATACCTCTTTCAGCTCGTATAGTGGCAGTGATAGATACTTATATGGCATTAAACAGTGACAGAAGCTACAGAGGAGCATATACGAGAGAAGAAAGCCTTTCTATTATGAGAAGTGAGGCAGGAAAACGATTTGACCCTTCAATAATAGACATCTTTTGTAAAATTCAAAAGCAGTTGCAATGTGGAGATTAGCGGGGATATATGGCAGGAGGAAATGTTATGGATTCTATGATGGGAATATTTTATGAGCAGAGTTCTAGGCTGATAAGTGAATTGAGAACTGACTTTTCTAATTATCATGATGAAGAAAAGTATGGACAGGATTTGATTCAGGAAGTATTCCGCGTCGTACATACATTGAAAGCAGATGCTGCTATGCTGCTTTATGACGGAATTGCATACATAAGCAAGAAATTTGAAAACTTATTGTATTGTTTTAGAAACGGTCCGAAGGTTATTGAGGATACAAAGAGATTTGATAATGTACTTTGTGAATATATGAATTATGTTGAAATGGAACTTACAAAGATACCGTCGGGAAAAGTGATGAAAGAACCTCCTGAGCACATTGCAAAAGATATTGATGATTATATCGTTAAACTTAAAAAACAGTATAAACTTGCCGAGAGCAATCTTATGAGAGAAAGCAATATATCAGATTCACAAAAGAAAGCAAGACAGATTTATTATATTCCGGGTAATGCGACGCCGGCAGTTATAGAAAAAAAAGGTGACGAAAAAGCGTCAGAAACATCGAAAACAGAGCCGTATAAAAATGATACGGAAAGCGAAAACGGGGTAATTGTCATAAAAAAATCTGAGGTTTCCAAAATGCGTTTGGCGGTAGCTGAACTGGATAAAATCGTTAAGAAATTGCACAGCGGAGATTTGGTAAATGAGGATTTTATTAAAGAGATTGGTGAAGTACAAAAGGAATTATCATGTGTGACTGATAAGTTAACAAAAGGAGATTTCTCGGTTGTTGCGAAAAAAATGGAACTGCTTGTTGATGAAATGGCAGAGACATTACATAAAAATATCAGGCTTTCTGTAAAAGGAGAGGAATGCATGATAGATAAAACAAAGCGTGACAAGATATCGTCAGCACTTATTCACCTGATACGCAATGCTGCCGACCATGGGATATAAGATTTGGAAACAAGGGAAAAATTCGGAAAATCTCCTATGGGTCTTATTAAACTCGAATTTTCGCAGACAGGTGATGATATAAAGATTACGGTAGAGGATGACGGTGCCGGTATAAGTTCTGAAAAAGTGTTGAGTGCTGCAAGAAAAGCGGGGGTTATAAAAGACGAGAAAAAAGAATATTCAAGACAGGATATAATGAATCTTCTGCTTATCAATGGTGTCAGCACAACAAATGTACCAAATGATTATTCCGGAAGAGGTGTCGGAATGGATGTTATGAACCACAATATAAAAGAATTAGGCGGAACTCTTAACATAACGTCAGAAGAGGGATTTGGTACAAAGATAGAAATAACAGTATAAAATTATAGATTATAAATAAAACATATAGATTATAAATAGGCATATAAACTGAACAAGAACAAAAAAGCTGTCCGTTTATCGGACAGCCTTTATATCCTAAGTGCATCAACAGTTTACAGAAGCTGCATCTGAACATCTTTTGTAAGAACATCAGTATAGCTGAAAGAAACTGTTTGAACTGTATCATCTAATTTGTTTTCAACTTCAACAAGGAAGATGCTTGGATAAGTCTCGCTGATAACACCCTCTGTAATGTCAATTTTGTGTCTTCCGCGGTTTGCACGGATTTTAACTCTGTTTCCGACATTCTTATCAACCGAAGATTTTACTTTTTTAATATCTGCTTGACTCATGTTTCACCTGTACCTTTCAAAAATAGATTGCTTATAATTCAATCTGAACAAAATGCTACAAGAGAAATTATATCATAAAACTAGGAATAAGTCAATTTGAGCACTTTCTGGCAGCATTGACATATAGGCAAAGTTAATATAACATAATTAAAGACTAAAAATTTAAGATAGATAAAAACAGGAGGTGAAGTATTGAAACATATAATGATAGACCTTGAGATGAATAAAATAAAAAAGCAGTACAGAGAAGATAAAAAGCTCTCAAATGAACTGATTGAAATAGGTGCGGTAAAGATGGATGATGATTTTAATGAGGTTGACAGGTATCAGACCTATGTAATGCCTGACTACGGAAAGATGGATCCGCACATAATAAAACTTACAGGTATAACCGATGATAAATTGGAGGGTGCGCCAAGATTTAAAGAAGCTATGTGTGATTTTGAAAAATGGATAGGCGGCGGAGCTGTTACATTTTATTCATGGAGTCTCGCAGACATAAGACAGTTTCAAACTGAATCTTCATTTAAAGAATACGACTCTGAGACACTGAGAAAGATGGAAAAAAACTGGATAGATTTTCAGGAGGAATACAGCAGGCTTCTAGGGATAGACAAGAAAATAAGACTGAAACAGGCTGTGGCATCGGCTGATTATGATTTTAAGGGAGCTGCACATACGGCACTTGCGGATGCGGTGAATACAGCAGAAATACTTAAACTTTCTAAAAAACCGGATGAGTTTGAACGTGTCATGAAGCCGATACTTGACCTTTTTAGAAAGGATGAAAGCGGCACGACACTTCTTAATATGTGTCCCGATTTTTTTGCAAAGGCATTAGAAAATGAAGAAATAAAAAAGAATGAATAGATGTTAAAAAATATCTATTCATTCTTTTTTGTCTATTTACATTTTAACATATGTAACATTTTAACAAATGTAATAAAATGTATTGTAAGCTTTTAGCGTACCGTTATGCGTACACGAGCTTTCTTTCCGTTAAATGATTTTAATGTAATTGTTGTTCTTCCACGTTTTTTTGCCTTAACTTTTCCGGATGAATTTACTGTAGCAACAGATTTTCTTGATGAGTAGTATTTTATTTTTCTACTGTAGCATCCTTTTGAAAATCTGACTTTGATTTTAAGAGAATGACCACGGCGCATAGTTGCCTTTTTATAAGGACGGCTTGATATACGTTTTGGAGCATTGTATACATTAACTGTATATGTTGCGATATTTCCGTCATTAGAAATAGCAGTTATTCTAGCACTTCCCTTTGAAGCGCCTTTTATTTTGCCTGAAGTCTGGTTTACTGAAACAACTTTATTATTGCTGCTCTTGTAAGTTACTGTCGAACTGTCTGTTTTGTTTGAAAGTTTTGCTTTTAATGTATAAGTTTCACCTTTACCTATTTTGACTAAGCTTTTAGAAAATGAAACTTTTGTATTTGTGGTTGCAATTCCGTTTGATGTAAAAGCTTTTATTGGCAGATTGTTCATAACTCTGTTGTCTATAGTAGTGCAGTCATACCATGTTTTGTCATCATTTGCATAAATAAAGCTCTGTCCCTGTTTGCTGCCATATGAATAAAGCACGCCGTCATATGATTCTGATTCTCCCTCATAAGGAATGTATGCTTCGTGTCCTGATGAAGAATCATATTTATATGTAATTGTTACGGCAAACTTGCTTCCCGGTGAAAGTGTGCAGCTTGTAGGAAGCTTGACTGTGTGGTATCCGCTGTAATCTGCTGTTCCGGATACTGTGCATGAGCTTGCAAGTGTACCAGTATCAGGAGTGTCACCAGTAAGGTTTTTATAAATTTTTACAGTATATTTCTGATTATCAGTCATTGTGTAGAATGATACTGCATTTAAAGTTTCCTCAAATGATGAGCCGCTTGTAAATACATTTGCGCCGGTAATATCACTGCTTGGGAAAGCTGTACCGTTAGACCAGCCGTTGCCGTCATACTGATAGATATTTTCATAGTTTGCAGTAGATTCAGCAGCCATTGTGTAAATATCTGATAATGACGGTTCTTCGTAAGAAACCCAGAAGTAACCGTTGTCATTGTAATCTGAACCATAGCTGTTTGCTATAAGCCATGCACCGTTTGAAGAAGGTCTGCTTCCTGCATTAAAGTTATTTTTGGAATAACTGTCATCCCATCCGATAAGAGTTACGCAGTGGTTGGCAGCCTGAATAGCTTTCTTTCCTGTAAGTTTCGTCTGATAGTATGATTTTCCGGAATTTGTTCCTGTCTCAAATCCAACAGAATCGTAGTAGAGAGAAACATTTAAAGCACCCTGATTCATAATAGCTTTTTTAATAGTGTCTCTGCTGCTGTTGTCAAGACAGTCTGCGTTTTGAAGATGTGCATATGAATTATATCTAAGGCTTTCTCCGTTTGATTTCATTGTGTTTATCATCTGCTGTTCATCGGAAAGAGTATCAGCAGTAAACGGAGCGGCACTTTCAGTTTCTGCACCTGACCATGTTGCCAGTGTGAAAATTGCAGAGAGGGCACTTCCACCGGCATCATATGCATTAAGTGTCTGTGAAACACCTGATGGGTAAAAAATGTTAGATGGCGGAGTTATACCTGTGAGAGTGTTGCCGTCACCGTACATGCTGCTGTTTGTATCTGTAATTGGATTGTATGTATACCAGGCGAGGTGGCTTTCAGAGTAATCGGCTGTATCAACTGTATTCAATCCGTTTAGGATGGAGTTTGATTCCATAGCTTTAAGTGCTGCAAATGCCCAACAGCTTCCGGTGATACCCTGATCCCTGACAGATGTAACCTGGTTGTAATTTCTAAGGTCGTATGAAGATGGAACAGAAGTTGCTTCTTTTCTTTTTGAAGATGTAGAAGCGGAAGAGGTATCAAAATCTATTGCATTACCGTTTTCATCAACATATGAATAGCGTAAAAGTCCGTCGTTATTTCCTGACACTACTCTTGATACTACAGACATGTTATCGAGGGTAGTCTTCTCTTTGGCAGAAACCGGCGATACGTCGCTTAAACCGGAAAGTGCAATACCGACTGCAAGAGCCGTGCAGAATATTTTGTTAATTTGATTGTTTTTCATAATCTTTATCCTTTCATATAGATTAATAAAATTTTTGCCGCCGTTCACGACAGGGTAAACAGTAGCAGATTTTTGGATACGCATAAGTATCCTTATATAGGATAACAGAAATATCATAAATATTGTATAAAGATTTTGTGAAACTTCTGATATTCTCTGATAAATATTGTGTTTTTATGATATAGTACCATTGTGGCAAAAAAATTGCGGATTAAAAACAGGAAAGGACAGGGTATAGAAATTGGAAGAAAATAACAGTAAATTGAGGAAAAAAATATGTGTTCATCTTTTAGTGTGCTTATGTATGGTGCTTGCGGTGGTTTTTATTGTTCCACCTCTTTTTAAACTATTTCTGCCGTTGATTGTTGCGTGGCTTATAGCGATGCTTGCAAATCCTCTGGTACGTTTTTTGGAAAATAAGATAAAGATAATGCGAAAACACGGTACAGTTATAGTTATAGTTGTCGTGCTTGCACTTATATGCGCTGCAATTTATGGAATTATTTGTTTTACTGTTGTTCAGGTGAGTTCGCTTGTAGGAGAACTTCCGGAATTGTACCAGTCGGTAGTTAATAATCTTCAAAGTGCCATGAGCAGTCTGCATGATAAATTTAATATAATTCCTGCTGACATACAGAGTATGTTTGGAAAGAGGAATATGCAGCTTAACGAATATATACTGACGGCACTTAAATCATTAAAATCAAGCCCGGTATCAACAGTCGGAAATGTGGCAAGTTCACTTATAGACTTTTTTGTGCTTCTGATATTGACACTGATGATGACATATTTTTTTGTGGCAGACCACGATAGTATTAAGGAGGCTGTAGAAAAACATACTCCGGACTCAATAAAAAAAGGATGGCAGATGGTAAAGGACATTATTGTCAAGGCAATTGGCGGATATTTGAAAGCATGTTTTCAGATAATGATAGTTATATTTGCCATATTGTTTATTATATTCCTGCTTATGGGACAAAAGTATGCAGCACTTATTGCGTTTATCACGGCGTTTCTTGACTTCCTGCCTTTTGTAGGTACCGGAACAGTTCTTACACCATGGGCTGTATATTGTGTGATAACCGGTAATTATTCATCTGCATTGATTTTGGTCGGAGCATATTTTATAACACTGTTTGTCCACAGAATTTTAGAGCCTAAACTTATAGGTGACAGTGTCGGCATGAGCCCGTTTCTTACGCTCATATCAATGTTTATTTTCTACAGGCTTATAGGAATGCTCGGTCTGATAATCGGAATACCGGTAGGAATGGTACTTCAGGCGTTTTACGAGGGCGGAGTTTTTGATAATACGATTCGGGGAATAAAAATTCTTGTGAGAGATATAAATCAATACAGAAAATTTTAAATAAAAATGGAGATTGCGAAGTCAGTGCAATCTCCGTTTTTGATATTAAAGAAATTATTAGAAATGATATTTTTTCTGCTGTGCCCTGCTTATCATAAAATCACGGGCTGCAATTGTCTGGAAAGCAGCATTCATAATGTGGAAAAGTATAACTCCGATAAGTATGCCGATGATTGAAAATACGCAGTCATCAATATCAGCACGGCCAAGATTTGTATAGTATTGTATAAATTCAAGGGCAGCAGGAAAAAGGATGTATATGATTATTCTAAAAACAAAATTTAATTTTCTGAGAGCAACACGTATCATATATCCGAAAGGAATACCGAGACATATAAGCTCTGCTGCATATAAAATAAAATCATAAAGAGGCTTTCCCGCTTTTAAAGTCTGTTCTATATAATCTGCCGTTGCCATAAAAGGCACAAAATTGTGTGCGCCAAAGGCAAGTTTGTGATAAGGCGGAACGATAGGTGCAATAAAGTATTGTTTTACTATCACAAAAATGTATATAAAAGTGAAAAAGATGCACATGCGGTTGAAAAATTTATGGTAACCGTCAAATCGTGGACCTCTGTCAAAAAGGTCACGCAATGTACAATATAAAAACGGTACAAGCCAGTTTATAAGAACAAGGCATGGAAGCCAAAAATCAAAAGTTATCCATTCATTAGGCTGTATAAGATAAATTACTATTGCAAAAATGAGAGTTGTGACAGTCATGCTTGCTGCATGTAAAAAATTGTAGTCATAATTCAGGGATGACTCTAAAAAGAAATGCGCCAAAAGTACAGATGCTGCGGCAGCAAATATGACAGATACATAGTGCATGGGTACAATGTAGTAAAGGCACATTGTCGTGATAAGTGAAAGCAGGCTGAGCAGTAGTACAAGACTGCTTATGTTTACGGTTCTTTTATTCATAATAATCCTCATTTCTGCACACATAAGTTTGTGTTTTTTATAAATTTAGCCGGTGTGCTTGACTAAACCTTCTTATAATAATAATCAGAAAAAAAAATAAGTCAATATAAAATGGAAAAAGTTGTAAGCTGTTTTATATTAAATTGCGATATTTCAAATAATGTGATATTATAAGAGTAGTGTTAAGGAGAAGAATAAATTTTTTTATATTTTGGATAAGAGAAAAAAAAGAGGCACGTGATTATGAAGACAAAAAAAAGATTTAATTTTAGAAAAATATGTTATCTTATGCTTGTTCTCTCAGTTTTAGGTGGTATTTCAATGAGCTATTGCTTCGGAAATGAATTAAAAGAAAATAATGTAAAAAATGCCAAGAAAATAGTTAAGAGCAGTGCATGTGTGGGAAGAGCATATTTTGAGGAAATTATTAAAGAGAGGATTTCAGGACTTGAGTTGCTTGCAGGAAAGCTTTCAAATACTGACGTAAGTAACAGAAGTGAGATGTCATCAGCATGCAAAAATCTTAAAAGATATTTTGATGATGTTTCACTTGTGGGCACAAACGGTGTCAGACTTTATGGCAACTGTGTCTATAAGGAGATAGCTGGAAGTGAAGGGTACGAGAAGGCACTTTCAGGGGTGTCGAATGTTGCGACAGAGGTTACATTGAACTATATTGGCAATGATGAAATATGCTTTTTTGTACCGGTGAAGTCAGGAAAAGCAGTGCAGTCAGTGCTTGTAGGTTCAATGCTTCTTGAAAACATGAGCAACAAATTATACAATTCAGGATTATCGAAAGAAGGCTATGTTTTAATATTGTCGGAGAGCGGTGATATTATTTCGGCGACGAGAGATATATGCGATATAGGTCTTGAAGCTGATACGAACTTTTTTTCGTATTTAAATGACAGCAGAATTTTTGACGGATATGACAGTCAGAAAGTGAGAAACAGGATAAAAGATAATTCTGAGACAGATTTTCAATACAGATACAACAAAAAGAATTATGTGATTACGACGATTCCGGTAAGTGTAAACGGATGGTCATTTGCTTATATATCTAAAGGAAGAAACAAGAAAATAGCTGACATAGTGATTACAAGCAAATGCATGAATTATCTTAGAATGTTATGTGTTGAACTGCTCATTATCATGGTGATGCTTATATATGCAGCAAGGAGCAGACAGAGGCTGATAAAGATACAGGAAACATATGACGCTGTAAGCAGGATAGACAAGACAATGATATTTGAATATACGTTTTCTCCAAAACGCTTTGCACTTAAAGATAAATTTGAGAATATCATTGACAAAGACATGAAACCCCTTATGGGAGAGGCAGTGTATGACGTATATGAATATATACATCCGGATGATTTGTCTATCAGAAGAAAACTAAGAAAGTTCTTTGAGAGTAAGGAAACATTTTTTACTTCGGAGGTCAGAGTAAAGGGCAAAACCGGAGAGTATGACTGGTACAGAGTCTCAGGTTGTTTGGAGAGAGAGGAAAACGGTTCGCCAAAATATTTTGCCGGTAAACTTACGGATGCGTCAAAGCAGATAACTATGGAAAAAAATCTTGTTCAGCGTGCGGAAAACGATATGCTGACAGGAGTATTAAATAAGAAGACCATGGAAGAAAAGATGAGTAATCTTCTTTCTGAAAATAAGGCTGACAGATATTATATATTTTATATGGTTGATTTAGACAATTTTAAAAATGTAAATGATACATTAGGACACATATATGGTGATAAGGCGATTGCCGATACAGGAGCAGAGCTTACAAAAGTATTTAAGAATCAGGCGCTTATAGGACGACTTGGCGGTGATGAATTTGCTGTTTGTTCAAGCTATGATGCGTTTGACGAGGAGAGCCTGAAAAATTATATCATAAAGAAAGCAGAGCAGATTAAGGAGGCAAACAGACGCAGTTATACGGATGGTGCAAATGTTGTAAATATAACAAGCAGTATAGGGATTTCAGTTGCACCTGTAGACGGAACTGACTTTGAAACTGTGTATAAAAAAGCGGATTCAGCATTATATCAGTCAAAGAAAACAGGAAAAGACCGTTATACATTATTTAATGGAGAGTTGTGGAAGAGATGATGAATTATGTATGTGCTTATGAAGTTGTAGCATTATTTTTGATTGGACTTGTTACCTTTTTTTATCATTATAAAAATTGGCTTCCTATGTATAAAAACAGTTTCTTTTCAAGTATTCTGCATATACTTCTGGTTGTTATTTTCTTTGATATTATGAACAGAATGGAGAATTTAGGGATTATAGAATTCCCGGATGCCGTTGCCGGTGTTCTTACATTGTCATCTTACATAGGAGTAATTATATCGGCGGTGCTGTTTTGGATGTATTATCTGGCACAGACATTAAGGCTTGGTTTCCTCAAAAACAAATATTCTTTTATAATGTATATACCGGCGGCTGCGATGGTAGTTTTTGTTGCTATTTCGGCATACAATGGCAATCTGTTTTTGGTACAAAGCGGTGAGATGCTTAACAACAGTGGACTGATAAAAATATTTCCAATAGTTGTAATGTTTTACATATTTGCAGGTGCATTTGTACTTGGAAAAAACAGAAAGATTATCGAAAAAAGACAATACATATTTATGCAGATTTCTAATATAGTCATGGTGTGTTTTGTTGAATTGTATTATGTTCCACAGAAAAAGCGTATGCTGATATATTACTGTGTGGCGGCGCTTGTCATAATGTATTATCTGATAATACATAATATAGATATGTACCTTGTGAGTGTCAGCGGATGCTTTTCAATGGCAGGATTTAAAAAAGTAATAGAAGAAAAAGTTACATACAAAAAAAGTTATTATTGTATTTCAATCTGCATAAGCAATATGGAGAATATGTCAAACTATTGTTTGGAAGACGAGATAAATCAGGTACATGCAGCTATTGGAAATTATCTCAGGGCATATGGTGGAAGACACAATGTCTATCATATACACAGTTCGGAATATATTATCATGGTAGACAGAGAGTCTGAAGCAAATAACTTATTTGTTTCATTCAGAAAAAATCTTCCCAAAACGCTTAGGATAAATGATAAGAATATAAGTATGTATTATAAATTCTATATTGCAGGTAATTCAGAAGCTGAATATACACTGTCGGAGTTTATGAGAATTATACTGAGCATGAAAAAAATTGCAATGACTGATTCTCTTGACAGGGAGATTGTTGCTTACAGCGGAAATATAAGGGAAAGAATTGAGAGAGAGCTTGAAAATATAAGAACCATCATGGCAATGATTGAATCTGACGAGTGTGAACTTGAATGTATGCCGATATATGATATTAAAGAAAAAGATGTAAATGAGCTCGAGATTAATCCTGTTGTCATAGTTGGGGACAGGACGCTTTCCATTGAGGAAGTGTGGGAAGTCTCAAGGGAAATAGGATGCAGCAGGGATACAAATATAATGTTCCTAAAAAAAATACTCCAATTTTCAAGTGAGGAAAAACTTTTTGAGAGAGGAATTAAGCATGTAAGGATAAACATGGCATCGTTCCATGTTATCAGTGAATCAATATGTGATGAGTATATGAGTTACATCAGCGAGTACAACATAAATCCTGATAATATCATTTTTGAGCTGTTTATCAATGAGGATGTTCCGGAAGATGTGCTTTCAAGAGGGATAGCATACCTGAGAAAGAGAGGTTTACATGTCTGCTGGGACCAGTTTGGCACAAATGCATGCAATCTTAAAAACCTCATGGAAATGCCGTTTGACTGCGTTAAAATAAACAATATGGTTGTTTCGATGTATTGTAATGAAAAGAGTACGCAGCTTATATATATAATTCGCATGTTTAGGGAGAGGGGATGGATTGTGTGCCTGGATGGTGTCAGATATCCGGATGGATTTGAGATGGTGAAAAAGATGGATGTTGATTATATTCAGGGCAGAGAACTTATGAAGTTTGTACCCGAGGACAAAATCAGAGAATTCCTCTTAAAGAAAGGAGGAATTTTAGGTGATATATAATGCATATTTTGAAATGGCTACAGCTGTGATGCTTTTTATTTTAATCATAGTATATTTCTGGAAGAAAAATCTGCCGGTACAGAGCAACAGATTATATTTAAATGTGTTGATTCTGCTTGTTATAGAGACATGTCTGAGCGCAGCACAGTGTTATTATGAGTGCCGGAATGATATAATGTCTTCATTTGCTGCATATGTTGTAAATTCAGCAGCTTTTACTGTGGGAATAATATTTATTGCAATGTACAATAATTATGTATTGTCTCTGTTTCATTATAAAAAGAAAATAAATGCGTATTGTATAATAAGTTATTCTGTCATAATAATTGCTATTCTTTTTGTCTGGACTAATCCGTTTACAGATTTATATTTCTATGTGGATGAGACAGGAACTTTTCGGGCAGGTATGGCAAGAAACATTATGAATGTTTTGTATCTGTTTATAATATTTCTTACATTATATGTAGCATGGGATAAAGGAAAGAAAAAAAATCCGGGGCTGCTGCGGCTTATTTTGATAGTAGATATACTTATTACAATTTCAGAAATACTCGGAAACATTTTAAAGATGAACATGGAAGTGACTATGGTAGTGGCTAATCTGTGTGCGTATCTTGTGTATTTTTCACTTAGAAGTCCTGATTATTACGTCGATATAAGAACAGGCAGATTTAATCTTAATGGTTTTATAGAGGTACTTAGAGAAAAATATGATTATGATGAAAGCGTTTCATGTTTTATTATAAGAGTAAAAAATTATCATGCGATATGCAGGATATATGATGAAGAAAGTCTTCAGGAAGTTCAGAAACAGATTGCAGAGATAGTCAAATTTAAATCGGGTGACAAAGATATATATCACATAGGTGCTGCCACATTTGCCGTTCTGGTGGACGGAACTGAGGAAGTCAAAGAACTTTATGATAAGCTGGTGAAAGTTATGCCTTATCAGTGGAATTTAAAGAGAGAAGCGGTTTCTCATGAGTACAGTTATTATTATGTGACATTTCCGGAGGATTCGGATGACATTGAGGACATAATACAGCGTATTCATTATGCAAGGTCAGACCACAAAGGCCACCATAAGCCGAATGAGCTTATACATCTGCGCACTGAGGCTCTTGCCGATGCGACAAGATTTAAGGAGGTTGCCCACAGGATAGAGGAGGCAATTCTTGACAATTCGCTGGAACTGAATTTTCAACCGATATATTCATTTGCGGAAAACAGGATAACATCGCTTGAAGTGCTTTCAAGGCTTAAAGACGAAAATCACAGATACATAAATCCTGAATATTTTATTCATGTTGCAGAGATAAACCATACAATAATACAGCTTAGCAGGCAGATGTTTGAGAAAACATGCCGGTTTGCGGCAAACAATAATATATTTGACAGAGGAATAAATGATATGAATATAAACATATCACCTATTCAATGTCAGGATGAGCATCTTGTTGATGAACTGAAGCGTATTGCGGCAAAATACAGGATACCGTTGAAGCGTTTTCATTTTGAGATAACAGAGAGTAAGCTTACAGATGCAAATGCTGTATTTGACACATTGACAAAGCTTAGAAAATGTGGGGCAAAGGTGGCACTTGATGATTTTGGAACAGGATATTCCAATATTGCCAGTATCATGCTTATGCCGATAGATTTTGTAAAGATTGACAAGAGTCTTTTATGGTCGTATGCGAGTGGTGACAATGAATTTTTAAATGAACTTATGCCAATGATAAGAAGTGAGGGCAAAAAGATTATCGCCGAAGGCATAGAAACAGAAGGGCATATAGAGATATTGCGAAAGATGGGTGGAGATTTCCTTCAGGGATATTATTATTCAAAACCTCTGAATGAGAAAGATTTTATAAGGTTTATAGATGCTCAAAATGAGAAAAGTAATAAATAATAAATTAGGAGGCTATAGATGGCAAAGAGTATAAAAAGTCTTGAAGAAGTGAAAATTCCTAAGACATATGAGTTGGTAAATGGAGAGTATGTAAAAGAAGTTGACAGCTTTATGCTTACGCTTAAGCATAAATTGAGTGGTGCGAGAGTGCTTATATTCAGCAATCAGGATGACAATAAGGTATTTGATATTGCTTTCCGTACACCGCCAAAAGATGCAACGGGAGTTCCGCATATCATAGAACATACTGTTTTATGCGGTTCGGAAAAATATCCGGCAAAGGATCCGTTTGTAGAATTGGTGAAAGGTTCACTAAATACTTACCTTAATGCGACAACATATCCTGATAAGACTATGTACCCTGTTGCAAGCTATAATGACAAAGACTTTGCAAATCTTATGAGCGTATATATGGATGCTGTTTTTTATCCTAATATTTACAAACACGAAGAGATATTTAAACAGGAAGGATGGCATTACGAGCTTGAAAGCAAAGACGCACCTATCACTTACAACGGTGTTGTTTACAATGAGATGAAAGGTGCGTATTCTTCCGAGGAAAGTGTCTTGGAGAGATTTACAATGAACAGTCTTTTTCCTGACAATACTTATGCTCATGAGTCAGGCGGAGACCCGAAGAATATTCCTGACCTTACCTATGAGGATTATCTTGATTTTCACAGGAAATATTATCATCCGGTAAACAGTTATATTTGTATTTACGGTGATGTCGATATAGAGGAAAGACTTAACTGGATGGATGAAAATTATCTTAAAAACTTTCCAGCAATAATTGTTGATTCGCATATTGAACTTCAAAAGCCGTTTGACAGGATGAAAACTCTTTCCACTGAATATGCGGTAGCGACAGATGCAGACTGCTCCGAAAAGACTTATTATTCATTCTGCACGGCTATGGACATAACACTTGACCAGGAAAAATGCAAGGCGTTTGAGCTTATTTCGTATGTACTTCTTGAAATGCCGGGGGCACCGCTTAAACAGGCAATTCTCGACGCAGGTATAGGAACGGATATAGATGTAGATTTCTGTGATATTTTAAGACAGAGCATGTTCAGCATTACCACAAAAAATGCAAAACCGGGACTCAGAGAGAAATTTTATGAAGTAATAATTTCCAAGCTTAAGGAAATTGTGGCTGAGGGAATAAACAGAAAAGATCTTGAGGCAGCGATAAACGGAACTGAGTTTAGAGAAAGGGAAGCTGATTTTGGCGGCTTTCCAAAGGGTCTGTTATATGTATTAAAAACATTTAAGACATGGCTTTATGACGACAGCAAGCCATATGACGGTCTTGTATATGAGGATGTTTATAAGAATTTGAGGGAGAAACTTGAAACAGATTATTATGAGAAACTTATAGATGAATATATCCTTAACAATCCTCATGCCGTACTCGTGGATATGAATCCAAAACCGGGACTTGCGATTGAAAATGAGAAAGCACTTGAAAAGAAACTTGCAGAATATAAGGCATCGCTGAGTGAAGAGCAGATAGCTGAACTTATTGCACAGACAAAGGCATTAAAGGCATATCAGGAAGAGCCTTCGCCTAAGGAAATACTTGAGAAGATACCCCTTTTGGAAAGAGAAGATATAGGAAAGAATGTAAGACCTGTGCACAATGAAGAAAAAGAGTTGTGCGGCATAAAGACCGTACATCATAATGTACACACAAACGGAATTATATATCTTGATATGATGTTTGATGTTGACAGTCTTTCAGAGTATGTGCCACAGATGAGTTTTCTTGCAACACTACTCGGATATATGGATACAACAGAGCATACTTACAGGGAATTTGATACGGAGACTAACTTCTATTCAGGTGGAATAGGTTCTGATTTAAATATCTATTCCATATATGATACTGATGCGGTTAAGCTTAAATTCACTGTAAGGACAAAAACTCTTGCAGGACGTATAAAAGATACGACAAAGCTTATGGCGGAAATGATGTTTAAGACTTTGTTTACAGATGAGAAACATTTGAGAGAAGTTGTGGCAGAAACACGTTCCAGACTTAAAGTACGTCTTATGTCAGCAGGTCATCAGGCAGCAGTAAGTTACAGCATGGCAGGACTTACACTTGACGGATGGTATAACGATTATTCAATGGGAATAGGTTATTATGATTATCTTGTAAAGCTTGATGAGAACTTTGACAGCGAAAAAGAAAAACTCATAAAAGGCTGCGAAGAGCTTGTGAAGGCTATGTTTAAAAAGGAAAAAATGCTTATATCATGCACGTGTGATGAAAACGATTATGGTTTGCTTGGAGGTGCAATATCGGAATTTGATAGTGAACTTGAAAACTTTGAGAAAGAAAACAGTGCAGACATTTTGGGACTTGAGTGCTATAAGCCTGATGTGAAATACAGAAAGACAGCATTTTCTACTCCAGCTGAGGTGCAGTATGCCGCTGTATCAGGTTCATATAAAGATGTGCCGGATGTAAACGACGGTGCAATGATGGTAGTGAAGCATCTTTTGAGTTACGGTTATCTCTGGAATGAGGTAAGAGTTAAAGGCGGGGCATACGGTGTTATGTGCAGATTTTCAAGAGCAGGTTCGGGAAGTTTTGTATCGTACAGAGATCCAAATCTGTCAGCGACTTATGATGTATATAAAAAGGCGGCAGATTTCCTTGAAAATTATGATGCGGATGAGAGAGAGGTCACAAAGACTATCATAGGAACAATAAGCGGACTTGATACACCGCTCACACCTTCGATGGACGGAAAACGCTCAATGTCAATGTACCTTACAAAGACACCGCTTGAAGTTATACAGAAAGAAAGAAATCAGGTGCTTGCATGCACAAAAGATGATATAAGAAATACGGCTGATGCGGTTAGGAAGATTGCAAATACGGAAAATATTTGTGTTATCGGAAATGAAAAGCGTATAAAAGACGAGGCTTCATTGTTTGAAAGTATTAAACCGCTGTCATAATATAAGTTATTTTGATTGGAGAAAAATTTACAATAAAATATACGGAGGATTACAGATTTTATGAAGAAATTCAAATCAGGTTTTGTTACGCTTATCGGGCGGCCTAACGTTGGAAAGTCTACTCTTATGAACAGACTTATCGGTCAGAAGATTGCAATTACGTCAAATAAGCCACAGACGACAAGAAACCGCATCCAGACTGTTTATACCGGTGAGGAAGGACAGATAATCTTTTTGGATACACCGGGTATTCACAAGGCTAAAAATAAACTTGGTGAGTATATGGTTTCTGTTGCAGAGCGCACATTAAAGGAAGTTGATGTTATTTTATGGCTTGTTGAGCCGACAACTTTTATCGGTGCAGGGGAGAAACATATAGCTGAGCAGTTAAAAAATGTTGATACGTCCGTTGTGCTTGTTATAAACAAGATAGATACGGTATCAAAAGCTGAGATACTCACTTTTATTTCAACTTACAAGGATTTGCTTGATTTTGATGATATAGTTCCGGTATCAGCACTTAAAGGCGAAAATACTGATGACCTTATGAAAACAATATTCAGTCATCTTGAGGAAGGTCCGTGTTATTATGATGAAGATACTATTACTGACCAGCCGGAGAGACAGATAGTGGCAGAGCTTATAAGAGAGAAAGCTTTGAGAAATCTGAGTGAGGAAGTACCTCATGGTATTGCAGTAGGCATTGACAGAATGAGAGAGCGCAGAGGAAATAATATCATAGATATAGATGCGACTATAGTATGTGAGAGGAATTCGCATAAAGGCATTATTATAGGTAAACAGGGAAGTATGCTCAAAAAGATAGGTTCGGATGCGAGAAAGGATATTGAGAATCTGCTTGATTGTAAAGTTAATCTTAAACTTTGGGTTAAAGTTAAGAAGGATTGGAGAGACAGTGATTTTCTTATGAAAAACTTCGGATATGACAGTAAAGAAATAGACGAGTAAGATTTTGAAATTATGATATTTTGAAACTTTAAAAATTATAAGATTCATACTATGTGCCGGCAAGGCATATAGTATGAAAACTCCATATATGGAAATAAATGCAGGAATATAATTGTTCCGTCATACAAATCATATAAGTATAGCTTGAACAACGAAAATACGGACAGACAGTCGTTGTCTGTTGATAAAAAAGGCTGGCTGTACATGGAAACGCTATACGGCAGCCACAAGGGAGGCTTCTTTATATGAGTATGGAAATGATGAAACAGAGTGAAGATTTATGGACAAAATTTGTGAGTACAGGTAAAGTTGAGGATTATCTGAAATACAGAACTGAAACCAAAAACAGTTCCTCTGGTACAGATTTATTTGGTAGGGAAAGAGACAATGGCAGAGACAGTTACATTTACAGGGATGGTTCTGATTGCATCACCGATGAAAGAATACGATAAAAGAATAGAGGTTCTCACAAAGGAGAGAGGGCGTATTTCGGCATTTGCGAGAGGTGCAAGAAAGCCAAACAGCGCCCTCTCGGCATGTACGGTTCCGTTTACGTTTGGAAAATTCACGTTTTATGAGGGAAGAAACGCATATAATCTTGTCAGTGGTGAGATAGGTACATATTTTGAAGAGATAACTACCGACTATGATGCGCTTTGTTATGCCTCATATTTTGCTGAAATGATACAGTATTTTTCAAGGGAAGGGATAGAGGCGGCAGAGGAACTTATACTCATGTATGTTACCATGCGTGCATTGAAACACCGGCTTATATCGTTTTCACTTATCAGAGTAATATTTGAAATGAGACTTATGATGATAGAAGGCGAGAGTATCGAGGTGTTCGGCTGTTTAAGATGCGGAAATAAAGAAGCATATAGTGTATATTTATCTGAAGGTGGACTTATATGTACCGAATGTGCTGCGAAAGAAAAAAAGTTTGCAAATGAATATCCTTTGAAACTGGGAGCAGATGCAAAATATACTCTGCAGTATATTTTGACAAGCCCTATGGAAAAGCTTTATGCTTTTACTGTTACAGACAAAGTTTTGGAGGAATTGAAAAGGTTTATGAAGAGTTATCTTGCTAGGTATCTGCCTCATAAATTTAAGACTTTGGACTTTATTGTCTGAAAACATTGCAATAAATGAGGTTCAATGGTATATTTTTGTATAAGTGTTTAAGATATGCACAATAATTTTAAATCAATTAATAGAAATTGGAGGAATAAACGACATGGAAAAGACAATGGACAAGATGGTTGCACTTGCAAAGGCAAGAGGATTTATTTACCCGGGTTCAGAAATATATGGCGGACTTGCAAATACATGGGATTATGGAAATCTTGGTGTTGAACTTAAAAATAATGTTAAACAGGCATGGTGGAAAAAATTTATCCGTGAAAGCAAGTACAATGTAGGAATTGACTGTGCAATTCTTATGAATCCGCAGACATGGGTAGCGTCAGGTCATCTTGGAAGCTTTTCAGACCCACTTATGGACTGTAAAGATTGTCATGAGAGATTTAGAGCAGATAAGATAATTGAAGATTATATGCAGGAAAACGGCATTGAGATAGAAGGAAGCGTTGACGGCTGGTCAAATGAAGAAATGCAGAAGTACATCGAGGAACATGAGATTGCCTGCCCTTCATGCGGAAAGCACAATTTCACCGAAATCCGTCAGTTTAACCTTATGTTCAAGACATTCCAGGGTGTTACGGAAGATGCAAAAAATACGGTTTATCTCCGTCCTGAAACAGCACAGGGTATTTTCGTAAACTTTAAAAATGTTCAGCGTACATCACGTAAGAAAGTACCATTTGGTATCGGACAGATTGGTAAATCATTCAGAAATGAGATTACACCGGGTAACTTTACATTCCGTACAAGAGAATTTGAGCAGATGGAACTTGAATTTTTCTGTAAACCTGATACAGACCTTGAGTGGTTTGCATACTGGAAGGATTATTGTATTAACTGGCTTAAAACACTTGGTATTAAGGAAGACGAGATGCGTGTCCGTGACCATGAGAAAGAGGAACTTTCATTCTACAGCAAAGCGACATCTGATATTGAATTCCTTTTCCCATTCGGATGGGGTGAACTTTGGGGAATAGCTGACCGTACAAACTATGACCTCACACAGCATCAGAATGTATCAGGAGAGGATATGAGCTACTTTGATGATACAACAAACGAAAAATACATTCCATATGTAATAGAGCCGTCACTCGGAGCTGACCGTGTTACACTTGCTTTCCTCTGCAGTGCATATGATGAGGAAGAACTTGAGGGCGGTGATGTTCGTACAGTAATGCATTTCCATCCGGCAATAGCACCTGTAAAGGTAGCTGTACTTCCACTTTCAAAGAAGCTTTCAGAGCAGGCTGAGGAAATTTATACAAAACTCAGCAAAACATATAATTGTGAATTTGATGACAGAGGAAATATCGGAAAGAGATACCGCCGTCAGGACGAAATCGGAACACCATTCTGCATCACATACGATTTTGATTCTGTAGAAGACGGAGCAGTAACAGTGCGTGACAGAGATTCAATGGAACAGGAGCGTATCAAGATTGATGAACTTGAAGCTTATTTTGCAGACAAGTTTAAATTTTAATTGAAATTCAATAATCGCAGAAATGAGGCTTAAAATGAGAAAGTACAGAAAGGCTCTTACATTCAGTTATGATGATGGTATAGAGCAGGACAGAAAGTTAGTCGAGATATTCAACAAATACGGAATGAAAGCGACATTCAACTTGAATACGGGTATTCAGACACCTGAAAGCAATTTTGAGATAGAAGGTGTATATATAAACCGAATGAAGCAGGAAGGTCTTGAAGAGCTTTACAGGGGACATGAGATAGCCACACATGGTCTTACACATGCAGCGCCTACAGGAATGACAAAGGAACAGCTTGACAAAGAATTCCTTACTGATATGAGCAATATAGAGCGTATATACGGTACATATCCTGTAGGAATGGCATACGCATACGGCTGTGTAGACGATGAAGTGGTGAAATATCTTAAATCTATAGGTATTAAATACGGAAGAACTGTCGAAGCGTCACATTCCTTTGAGATACCGAAAGAGCCGTTAAAATTAAAGGCAACATGCCATCATGATGATGACATGCTGTTTGAACTTGCTGAAAAGTTCCTCAAAGCTGAGCCAAAAGAGAATGAGCAGATGCTGTTTTATGTATGGGGTCACAGTTATGAATTTGACGTAAACAACAACTGGGACAGAATAGAAGAATTTTGTAAGATGATGTCAGGAAAAGCTGATATATTTTACGGTACAAACAGAGAGTGTCTTGTGGGCTGATTTGCAGGACAGATGCATGATTTTATATGATATTGTGCATTTAAAATTATTAATAGAATAAAAAATATTAAACAAACAGGAGAGGCTGTATATATACTGCCTCTCCTGTTGCATGTTTTTATTCAAAATTACAAATTTCAAATCACTTAAATATTTTCTTTAGATTAGCTATCTCCTTTGATGCTGCTTTACGGCTTAAATCTGCATACGAGAAAAGCACATAGCCGCTGACTTTTTTAGTACTTCTTCCATATAGGACTTCACGTTTAAGTATTGTATTGCTCTTAGACCAGCCAATATCTGAGACTGCTTTTGCCTGCGATTTTGATAAGCCTGCTCTGTATCCTGCAAGACCTATATAAAGTTTTACATTTTTATTTCTCGGAAGTTTTGCCCATCTTAAACATGTCTTCTTGAAAGGGCATGTTTTGTTGGTGAAGGTCCAGTATATCTGAGGACAGATATAGTCAATATATTTGTTTGAATTCATCCATTTTTTGACATCACAGTAGTAACTCCAGCTAAGATAAAGATTATCTATATTTCCGGCGGGGCTGATACCAAACTTTACCTTTTTCTTTGTGGATTTTACGGTTTTATATACATTGCTTATGAGAAGGTCTACATTTTGGCGTCTCCAGTTTACGATACCGTAATATTTTCTGTTATTTTTCTTTCTGTTTCTGACATATGAATTGTATTCGGTTCTGTCAAAATTTTTTCTGTATTTACTTCCGAGGTTTGGATAGAAATAGTCATCAAAATGTATGCCGTCAACATTGTAGTTTGTGACAATCTCTTTCACACCTTTAGTTATAAGATTTCTTACATCGCTTTTGGCAGGATTGTAATATAATCCTCCGTTAAATTTAAGGACATTTCTGCGCTTCGCTTTTGAAGACGATTTTGCCCATTTATAGGCATATGAATTTTTCGGAAGTGAATTAACATTTGTAGTTGATGATGATATTCTGTATGGATTAAGCCATGCATGAATCGAGAGATTCATGGAATGAGCGCGGTCAACCATTATTTTCAGTGGATCAAATCCGGGATTTTTTCCGGCTTTACCTGACGAATAAACCGACCACGGAAAATATTTTGAAGGATACATGGCATCTGAAAACATACGGACATGTACAAAGACTGTATTGTATCCTTTAGATTTACATTTTTTAAACATGGTATTTACATAGTTTGTAAAACTTTGTTTTGTGTAACCTTTGCTGCTGTAGCTTAAAAATGAAATCCATACACCGCGTACTTCATCGCCTGTGATAGAACTTCCGGTTGAGATAGCACTTCCGCTTGAAACTTCGTCTCCGGCAGAGGATGAATCATCAGGAATAGTTGTTGTACTTGCAGCATATACAGCATTTGAATATGTATTGTCATATTGCGAAGAATTAAATTCAGTATGTTTTTTTTCTACAATGCTTATTATGATGGAGCAGCACAAAAGAAGTGCGACTGCCATAAAAAGCGGCTGTTTACCGGAAGAATTATTTTTTTGATTGTTAGTTATCATTATTATTTCCCCTCATTCCCATTATTTTGCCTAAATCAAAGATAATATACAGATGTATTATATAACACATTAGCTGAAGTGCCTGTCTCTAAAAAAGAGGCAGGCACTTCATTTTATACATATAATATTCAGTATTAGTTGTTGTCTGACTGATATTTAAGTGCCGCACCGACAAAACCTTTGAATAAAGGATGAGGTCTGTTTGGTCTTGACTTAAATTCAGGATGAGCCTGTGTAGCAATAAACCAAGGATGGGTTGGAATTTCACACATTTCAACAATTCTGCCGTCAGGAGAAAGTCCTGAGAGAAGAAGTCCTGCTTTTTCAAGGTCTTCACGATAGTAATTGTTTACTTCATAGCGGTGTCTGTGTCTCTCATGAATTGTTTCTTCACCATAGAGTTCATATGCTTTTGAGTTTTTATCGAGGACGCAAGGATATGAACCAAGTCTTAATGTTCCACCGATATCCTCAATTCCATCCTGTTCAGGCATAAGGTGAATAACAGGGTGTGTAGTCTGAGGGTCAAGCTCTATACTGTGTGCATCGTGGAAACCTACAACATGTCTTGCAAATTCTACAATTGCAAGCTGCATTCCAAGGCAGAGGCCGAGGAATGGAATATTGTTTTCTCTCGCATATTTGATGGCAACAATTTTACCGTCAATACCTCTGTCACCAAATCCTCCCGGAACAAGAATTCCGCTGACATTGCCAAGAAGCTCAGAAGCGTTGTCCTCAGTTAAGTCCTCTGAAGGTATCCATTTGATTTTGACATTGCTCTTATGTGCAAGTCCGCCATGTTTTAATGACTCAACAACACTGATATAAGCATCATGAAGTGTTGTGTATTTGCCGACGAGGGCAACAGTTACATCTTTATCAAGATTTTTAAGTGTGTCAACCATATTCTGCCACTCAGTTATGTCAGGTTCTGGGCAGTCAAGACCGAGTTTTTCACAAACAACATCTGCAAGATGTTCTTTTTCCATGGCAAGAGGTGCTTCGTAAAGTGTTTCAACATCGAGATTTTGTAAAACACTCTTTGTAGGTACATTACAGAAAAGTGCAATCTTATCTTTAAGGCCTTCTTCAAGAGGAAGCTCGGTACGGCATACGATAACGTCAGGCTGGATACCCATTCCCTGAAGTTCTTTTACGCTAGCCTGTGTAGGCTTTGTTTTCATTTCTCCTGATGCCTTGAGATAAGGAATAAGTGTTACATGGATAAGAATTGCGTTGTCATGACCTATGTCATGCTGAAACTGACGGATAGACTCAAGGAAAGGCTGGCTTTCGATGTCACCAACCGTACCACCTACTTCTATGATGGCAATTTGAGTATCTTTGCATCCGTCATTGCGGTAGAAACGGCTCTTTATCTCATTTGTGATATGAGGAATTACCTGAACTGTACCTCCGCCGTAGTCTCCGCGGCGTTCTTTGTTGAGAACGGACCAGTAAACTTTACCTGTTGTAATATTTGACTGTTTTGTAAGGCTCTCATCGATAAAACGCTCATAATGTCCAAGATCAAGGTCTGTCTCGGCTCCATCATCTGTTACGAAAACCTCACCATGCTGCACCGGGTTCATAGTACCTGGGTCAATGTTGATATATGGATCGAACTTCTGCATTGTTACACTATATCCACGCATTTTAAGCAATCTGCCTAAAGAAGCTGCTGTGATACCTTTTCCGAGACCGGAAACAACGCCACCAGTTACAAATACATATTTGACTGCCATTAAAATATCCTCCTTGTATTTTGAAATTTAAAATTGTATGTTCATAAATATTGTCAGGTTGTCATCAACATAATCTGTCAATAACAAATATCTTCTATTATAACTCATAAAGTATATAATGTTCAATTAGTAATTATGTCAGTTATTGAAGTTTTTTTTGTGGAAAATATACAAAAAAGATTCCAAGTTTATAGTTTATAAAGATTATTTCACAATTTATTCAGATTGTAGGTTATTGATTTATATGGAAACTAGCTTTATAATGATACGGATAGAACGATGATTAGATATACGTTAGAAATGGATAAAAAAGCGGATACATCGTAATAATAAAATGGGGAGGTCTTGCAGAATGGAAAATAACAACCAGGATCCGAAAAAAAATCAGAATAGAAGAAGCATCGTAGTTTGTTTAATTGTTGCATTAGTAATTTTTCTAATGTTTTCTTTTATGAACAGTCAGGTAGAAAAAGCTTCAAATAAGGAAATAACATATGACCAGTTTTTAAATATGTTAGATAATGGACAGGTATCAAAAGTTGTCATAACATCAGATGAGATTAAGATAACACCGGCACAGCAGGCAAATAATATTTATAAAGTCACATATTACACAGGGGTTATATCTATGGATTATAACCTTATAACAAGACTTGAAAAAGCAAATGTCGAATTTTCAAAAGAGGTAACATCAGGTTCATCAAGCCTTATGTATATGCTTATCACGACATTTCTTCCTATATTATTGCTTTGGGGCGGTTTATTCTTTGTGTTCCGCATGATGTCAAAAAACTCAGGCGGAGTTATGGGGGTTGGAAAGAGCACCGCAAAGATGTATGTCCAAAAAGCAACGGGAGTTACGTTTAAAGACGTGGCAGGACAGGAAGAGGCTATGGAATCCCTGAATGAACTTGTCGATTTTCTGAATAATCCCGGAAAATATACTGAGATAGGTGCAAAACTTCCGAAAGGTGCACTTCTTGTAGGACCTCCGGGAACAGGTAAAACTCTTCTTGCCAAGGCGGTTGCAGGAGAGGCAGGTGTACCGTTTTTCTCCCTTTCAGGTTCAGACTTTGTTGAGATGTTTGTAGGTGTAGGTGCATCGAGAGTAAGAGATTTGTTCAAACAGGCACAGTCTATGGCACCTTGTATCATTTTTATTGACGAGATAGATGCGATAGGAAAGAGCAGAGACAGTCAGTATGGTGGTGGCAATGACGAGAGAGAACAGACACTTAACCAGCTGCTCTCAGAGATGGACGGTTTTGATTCATCAAAGGGACTTGTAATACTAGGAGCTACAAACAGACCTGAGGTGCTTGATAAGGCACTTCTTCGTCCGGGGCGTTTCGATAGGAGAATAATTGTTGAAAAACCTGATTTGAAAGGTCGTGTAGATATTCTTAAAGTGCATGCAAAGGATGTACTTATGGATGATTCCGTTGATTTTGATGCCATTGCACTTGCAACAAGCGGTGCGGTAGGTTCAGACCTTGCCAATATGATAAATGAGGGTGCCATAATGGCAGTCCGTGCAGGAAGAAAAGCCGTAAGCCAGGCAGACCTTTTTGAGGCTGTTGAGGTCGTAATAGCAGGTAAGGAAAAGAAAGACAGGATATTAGGAAAAGAAGAAAAGAGAATAGTTGCTTATCATGAGGTAGGTCATGCACTTGTAACAGCATTACAAAAGGATGCAGAGCCGGTACAAAAGATTACTATTGTTCCAAGAACAATGGGTTCGCTTGGATATGTAATGCAGGTTCCGGAAGAAGAAAAATATCTTATGAGCAAAGATGAGATATTGACAAGAATAACGACACTTTTCGGTGGACGTGCCGCAGAGCAGATTGTATTTAACTCAATCACAACAGGAGCGTCAAACGATATAGAGCAGGCTACATCACTTGCGAGAGCGATGGTAACACAGTATGGAATGACCGACAAATTTGGAATGATAGGACTTGAATCGGTTCAGAATAAATATCTTGACGGAAGAACAGTGTTAAACTGCGGTGATGCGACTGAGGCAGAGATAGACAAAGAAGTTATGCGTATTCTTAAAGAGTGCTATGCGAAAGCAGAGGAACTTTTGAGAGGTGACAGGGATGCACTTGACAAGCTTGCTGAATTTCTTATTGAGCATGAGACAATCACGGGCAAAGAGTTTATGAAGATATTCCGAAAAGTTAAGGGAATAGAGGAACCGGAAGGTGACCTTTATGATGCGATAGTAATAGATGTTGACGGAACTTTGCTTGATTCTGAGAAACAGATAAGTGAAAAGACTGTCGAGACGATTGTCGATGCACAGAAGAGAGGCAAAAAAATAGCGATTGCATCAGGACGTTCAATAGCCGGTATAAGAAAGAACGTCGCAAAGATACAGCTCGAAAAGTATGGTGGATATGTTATAGCATATAACGGAACTACAGTAGTAAACTGTAAGACCGGTGAATGCATTTACAATCAGATGGTTCCGGGAGAAATACTTAGCCAGGTCTATAATGAAGCTGTCAAATCGGGAGTTTCAATAGCTGTTTACAATGATGCTGCAAAAGAAATCATTGTCGGAAACGGTTTAAACAAGTATGTTGAATTTGATGCCGTTGCCTGCGATGTTGCAGTTAAAGAATCAAATGATTTTGTGAAAACTGTTAATTTTGGATTCAATAAGATATTGCTCAGCGGTGAGCCTGACAACATGAAGAATGTAGAAAAGCATATGCTTGAAATGTTCGGAGACAAGGTGAATGTATTTCGTTCAGACCCTCATTTTGTTGAACTTCTTCCAAAATATGTTGACAAGGGAGTTGCCGTTGAAAAACTTATGCGTTATCTTGGCATAAACAGGGAAAAGGTCATCTGCGTAGGTGACAGCATAAACGATATGTCGATGTTAAGATATGCTGGAATGGGTGTTGCAATGGGCAATGCACAGGATAAGGTAAAACAGTCAGCAGATTATGTTACACTTTCGCATGATGAGGACGGAGTTGCAAATGTCATAGATAAATTTATGACTCCTGCTTCTAAGGAAAAGGACGACAATGTTTGATATTCAGGAAGAATTAAAAAAATTGCCTGCCAAACCCGGTGTTTATCTGATGCATGATAAGAGTGATTCCATTATTTATGTCGGAAAGGCTATAAGTCTGAAAAACAGGGTCAGACAATACTTTCAGGCAGGCAGAAGGGTTTCGCCGAAGATTGAGAGAATGATTTCCCAGATACATCATTTTGAGTATATAATCACGGACTCTGAGGTAGAAGCACTTGTACTTGAAAACAATCTCATAAAAGAGCATGAACCTAAGTACAATACGATGTTAAAGGATGATAAGACATATCCTTATATAAAAGCAACGGTTTATGAAGATTTTCCGAGACTTATATATTCAAGACAGCAAAAAAAGGATAAATGCAAATATTTTGGCCCGTTTACAAACGTGACGGCGGCAAAAGATACTCTTGAACTTGCACATAAAATTTATAAGATAAGGACATGCAGGAAAGTACTCCCAAGAGATACGGGAAAAGAAAGACCATGTCTTAATTATCATATAGGAAAGTGTAGTGCACCGTGCCAGGGATATATAAGCAAAGAGGAATACTTAGAAAATTTCAACAAGGCATTAAAGCTTATAGAAGGGGATTACAGACAGGTAATCGAATATCTGGAAGAAAAGATGTATGCTGCGTCTGAAAAAATGGAGTATGAACAGGCGGCGGGCTACAGGGATTTGATAGAGAGCGTTAAAAAGATGTCCGTTAAACAAAAGATAAATGATTTTGGCGGAATGGACAGGGATGTTGTAGCACTTGCAAGAACAAACGAGGAAGCGGTTGTGCAGGTTTTCTTTATAAGAGAAGGAAAACTGATAGGTAGAGACCATTTTCATCTCAAGGGCAGTTACGGCGAGAAAGAAGATGATATGCTTCAGGCATTTATTAAACAATTTTATGCCGGAACACCTTTTATTCCTCGTGAAGTCATGGTAGAATATGAAGTGACTGAATCAGATTTGATAGAAAAATGGCTTAGTGAAAAAAGAGGTGGAAAAGTCAGCATAATTGTGCCGAAAAAGGGACAAAAAGAAAGACTTGTCGAACTTGCTCATAAAAATGCCGCAATGGTGCTCACAAAAGATATGGAAAAGATAAAGCGTGAGGAAGAACGAACGACAGGTGCGATGAAACAGATATGCGGCTGGCTCGGACTTAAAGATATATCACGTGTAGAATCCTATGATATATCAAATATAAGCGGATTTCAGTCAGTTGGTTCAATGGTAGTGTTTGATGACGGAAAACCTAAGAAAAGTGATTATAGAAAATTCAGAATAAAAACTGTCGAGGGACCAAATGATTATGCGAGTATGTATGAAGTGCTTAAACGCAGATTTAGTCACGGACTTTTGGAAATAAAGCAGCTTGACGAGAAGGAACTTTCAACTGAATTTGGAAGTTTTACAAGATTTCCCGACCTTATCATGATGGATGGAGGTGTTGGTCAGGTTCATATAGCAATGAAAGTTCTTTCAGAGTTAAATATAACCATTCCGGTATGTGGAATGGTTAAGGATGATAACCACAGGACAAGAGGTTTGTTTTTTGATGAACGTGAGATACCTATAGATATAAACAGTGAGGGATTTCGCCTCATGACAAGAATACAGGATGAGGTGCATCGTTTTGCTATAGAGTATCATCGTTCTCTGAGGAGCAAGGAACAGGTAAGGTCAATACTTGATGATATAGACGGCATTGGAGAAAAAAGACGTAAGGCTCTCATGAGACATTTTGTCTCTATGGATGCAATAAAAAATGCATCGGTTAATGAACTTGCCGCAGTGGATGGAATGAACGGGAAAGCTGCTGAAAATGTATATAAATTTTTTCATAAAGGAGGAAAAAATGAATGATGCAGGGAGAATATAGTGTATATCTTAAGGATATGATAGAGGCACTAAAATTGGAAAATTGTACACCTGATGTTGATATTGATGATATTATGATTACACAGAATGAAGTAAACAGACCGGCATTACAGCTTGCCGGATACTTTGATTATTTTGATTCAAGCCGTATTCAGATTATAGGTCATGTAGAACACACTTATATGCAGCAGAAGGGTATGGAACACAGTGCAGCCATGATGGAAAGGATTATGGCAGGAAGTGAGGACAAGGGACAGCCGCCATGTATTGTATATTGCAGGGAGATATGGATAGAGGATGAGATTGTCGCACTTGCAAACAAGTATCATGTACCTCTTTTAAGAAGCCGTAAGGCGACATCACCGTTTATGGCAGAACTCATAAGATGGCTTGGCGCAGAGCTTGCACCGAGATGTTCGGTTCATGGAGTTCTGGTTGATATATATGGTGAAGGAGTTCTGATTATGGGTGAAAGTGGAATCGGTAAATCTGAAGTAGCACTTGAACTTATTCACAGAGGGCATCGTCTTGTGTCAGATGATGTTGTTGAGATAAAAAGGGTAAGTGACAATTCGCTTATTGGAAGTTCACCTGATATTACAAGACATTTTATTGAACTTAGAGGAATAGGTATTATTGATGCAAAGGCACTTTTCGGTGTTGAGAGTGTTAAGGACTGGCAGGAGATTGACTTAGTCATAAAACTTGAAGAGTTTAATAAGGAGCAGGAATACGACAGACTTGGACTTGAAGAGCAGTATATAGAATTTCTTGACAGTAAAGTTGTATGCCATTCAATACCAATCAGACCGGGCAGAAATGTTGCAATCATATGTGAATCGGCAGCAGTTAACCATCGTCAGAAAAAGATGGGATATAATGCGGCTGTAGAACTTTACAACAGAGTAACTAACAATCTTGCAGAGAAGCGTAAGGAAAAAGAGTAATTTACGAGACTGCTGAAACGAAAATTATATCAATTATTTTATTCGTTGTATTAGAGAGGTTAAAAAAATTTGGAGGGCACACAATATGTTATTTGTAAAAACGGAAGATTTGAAAGCAGGGATGCGACTGGCGAAGCCGATTTATAATAAAAACGGTGTAATGCTGTATGACAGAAATTCTAAGATAACAAGTCAGGGTATAATAAGTGTAAATAACTTTGGATTAATCGGTATTTATATACTTGAACCGGCTGAACCTGTTCCGCCGATGTCCGAGGATGATATTGAATTTGAAAGATTTCAGGCAATGTCTGTATTTACCATAAGAGAGATACTTGACGCATATTCAAAAAATCAGAAAGAAAAGGATATGTATCAGTTTATAAACCAGCTTTTAAAGAAATATGGTTCACTTCACCACAAAATAAACTTTATACAGAATCTTAGAAGCAATGAAGATTACATTTACAAACATTCTCTCAATACAGCTATATTATGTGCACTCATATCAAGCAGATTGGGCCTTGAATTTAAATCACAGCTTGACATTGTGGCAGCTGCACTTTTGCATGATGTAGGTGGTCTTATGATACCGGGCAATATCAGAAGAAAGCGCAAATCTGACATTACGGAAGATGATGAGAAGAAAATATCACAGTGCTATCAAAATTCATATATGGCGTTTAAAGATAATACGGATCTTTCGACTGACATAAAGAGAATACTTTCAGCTTCAATAGCAGTTCTTCATCCTGACATACCGGCAGCATCAGCAAAAATGCCTACGGTTATAGGTGCTGAGATACTTAAGGTTGCATATAATTTTGATAATATGACAGCAATGAAGTTTGGCGACGAACCTTTATCGGAAATAGCGGCAGTAAGATACCTTTTAGAACATGTTGATGAGTTTGACAAAAAGGTTGTTGACGCTCTTTTGGATAGTATCAACATATTAAGTCCGGGAGTGTGCGTAGAGTTTACAAACGGAGATAAGGGTCTTGTGGTAACAGCCAATGACAGCAACGTGCTTGAGCCATTTGTATTATCATTTAAGGATAATAAACTTTATAATCTCGGAGACAGTGCAGTTGCCCGCAGTATGCAGATAAAAGACATCATGAAAACAATGGATAACCGTCATGTGGTTGACAGTGATCTGCTTAAGCAGTACACAGGCAAAATAATAAACATGGGTTAAAAATAAAAGAAGACAGAAAAGAGGAACAATATGTACATTATAGCAGGTCTTGGAAATCCTGAGAGAAAGTACGATGGAACAAGGCACAATATTGGATTTTCAGCCATAACGGTTTTGGCAGATAAGTATGACATATCGCTAGACATAAAAAAACACAAAGCGATATGCGGTAAGGGTTATATAGAAGGTCAGAAAGTTATTCTTGCCATGCCTCAGACATATATGAATTTGAGTGGGGAAAGTATAAGAGAACTTGTTGAATACTACAAGATAGATCCTGAAAAAGAACTTATAATCATATATGATGATATTAATCTTGCACCCGGCAGGCTTCGTATAAGAGAAAAGGGAAGTGCGGGAGGGCACAATGGTATAAAAAACATCATCAGCCATCTTGGAACGCAGGTATTTCCGAGAGTAAGAGTAGGTGTAGGTGAAAAGCCAAAAGGATGGGATCTCGCAGATTATGTTCTCGGAAGATTTTCAAAAGACGAAGAACCTGTTATAAGAGAAGCACTTGACAATGTCACGCAGGCTTGTGATATTATTGTAAATGATGATATACGAACGGCGATGAATAAGTTTAATTAAATATACTCACAGACATTTTTGTCTGTGAGTTTTGTTGTCATAAATCGTAAAAAAATTTTATAAAAAAGCAATTAGTAACGAGGAAGGGGGTTAAGATATTGAGTGAACTGATGAGGGCATTTACGGCACCGTTAGAGGAGATAAATGCATATAAAGAGGCAGTGGATGACATAAAAAAACAAAAGTTTCCGCTGCATGTTTCAGGGTGCATAGATACGCAGAAATGTCATATGATATACGGATTGTCACAGTCTGAAAACTGGAGAGTGATAATTGCCGAGAACGAGATAAGGGCGAGGGAAATCTATGATGATTACAGATTGTTTGATAAGAGTGTAATGTATTATCCTCCAAAAGATATTATTTTTTTTGGAGCGGATATTCAGGGAAATGCGATAAGTACGGAAAGATTGAAAGTTGTCGATGCATTGTTAAAAAATGAAAAGGGAACGGTCATTACAACAATAGATGCAGGTCTTGACTGCATAATGGACAGCCAGACATCAAAAAATGTACGATTTGTTATTAACGAAGCTGATATTGTTAATCTGGAAGAACTTGAAAAGAAACTTGTGGATATGGGATATGAGAGGCAGACACAGGTTGAAAATCCGGGTGATTTTTCGGTGCGTGGCGGTATAACGGATATTTTTCCTATTACAATGGATTGTCCCGTCCGCATAGAGTTTTTTGATGATGAGGTAGACACGATAAGGGCTTTTGATGTACAAAGCCAGCGTTCGATTGAGAGAATGGATAAGGTTGAGATAACACCTGCATCTGAGATGACATTGTCAGAAGAGCAGCTGAAAAAGGCGCTTTCCAAAATAGAAAAAGAGTATAAAAAAATGCTCGAAACTTTCAGAAAAAATAAAAATCATGATGCAATAAACAGGCTGACTGATACAGTGGAACAGATTAAATTGAATTTTGATATGTATCACGGACGTATGGGACTTGAAGGTTTTACAAAATATTTTGACATACCGACAAGCAGTTTTTTTGATATTTTCGATGCGGAAAAGACAATATTTTTTGTAGATGAGCCTGTTCGCTGTATAGAAAAAATCGAAGCTGTTGAAAGCGAATTCAGGGAGAGCATGCAGGGCAGACTTGAGAATGGATATATTCTTCCGGGACAGCTTGATGTTATCTATTCGTCGGAATATGTAATGGCAAGGCTTGAAAATAAGCGTACAGTTTATCTGTCACTGCTTGACGTGCTGCCAAAGGGAATAAAGGTTAAGGACGAACTAAACATATCCGTGCAGTCACTTACATCATATAATCAGCATTTTGAACTTCTTATAGAAGACATAAAGAAATGGCGTGAAGGAAAGTACCGTGTACTTATTTTGTCGGGCTCAAAGATAAGAGCCGAGAGACTTGCAAAAGATTTAAATGAGTATGAGATACCGGCGTTTTATCGTGAAAAGCTTGAGGCTGAAATAACCCCCGGTGAGGTTATGACAAGTTATGGCTGGCTTCGCAGAGGATTTGAGTATAAGGCACAGAAGTTTGTGGTTATAACCGAAGGTGATATGTTCGGTGCGAAGCAGAAACGCAGGAAAAAGAAACAGAAAAAGTTTGACGGCAAGGCAATACAAAGCTTTAACGAATTGAATGTAGGCGATTATGTAGTACATGAGGAACATGGACTTGGAATTTACAAAGGTATAGAAAAAATAAGAGTTAACAATGTCACTAAAGATTTTATCAAGATAGAATACGGTGACGGCGGAAACCTGTATGTACCTGTATCCGGGCTTGATGTATTGCAAAAGTATGCCGCACAGGATGTTGCTAAGAAGCCGAAATTAAATAAACTCAATTCTTCCGAGTGGAAGAAAACAAAGAGCAGGGTAAAACATGCCGTAAATGAGGTCGCACAGGAACTTGTGCTGTTATATGCCAAAAGACAGCAGACGCAGGGTTACCGTTTTGGAAAAGATACAGTGTGGCAGACGGAATTCGAAGATCTGTTTCCGTTTGATGAAACGACAGATCAGCTCGATGCGATAGATGCGACAAAGAAAGACATGGAAAGCGAAAAAATTATGGATCGCCTTATTTGCGGGGATGTTGGATACGGAAAGACGGAGGTTGCCATAAGGGCTGCATTCAAAGCCGCAAATGACGGAAAACAGGTTGCTTTTCTTGTGCCGACTACAATACTTGCACAGCAGCATTACAATACATTTAAAGAGAGACTTGGAGATTATCCGGTAAGAGTTGAGATGCTCTCAAGATTCAGGACGCCCGCCCAGCAGAAAAAGGCGCTTGAGGGATTGAAAAAAGGTCAGGTAGATATAATCATAGGTACACATAGGCTATTGTCAAAGGACGTTGTCTTTAAAGATTTGGGACTTTTGATAGTTGATGAGGAACAGCGTTTTGGGGTTGCACATAAGGAAAAAATAAAGCAGATAAAAGATAATGTGGATGTGCTTACGTTGAGCGCAACACCTATTCCGAGAACACTTCACATGAGCCTTGCAGGAATAAGGGACATGAGTGTATTGGAGGAACCTCCTGTTGACAGACTGCCTATTCAGACTTTTGTCATGGAACACAATTCAGAGGTTATCAGGGAGGCAATAAACAGAGAACTTGCGAGAAACGGACAGATATTTTATGTGTACAACAGGGTAAAAGGAATAGACGGGATGGCTATGGAAATTCAAAAACTTGTACCCGATGCAAATGTTGCATATGCACACGGACAGATGAGCGAGAGACAGCTTGAAAAAATTATGATGGCATTTATCAACGGGGAGATTGATGTTCTTGTAGCAACGACAATAATAGAGACAGGTCTTGATATATCAAATGTAAATACCATTATTATTGATAATGCTGACCAGATGGGACTTTCACAGCTTTACCAGTTAAGGGGAAGAGTTGGAAGGTCAAACAGAAATTCATATGCATTTCTGATGTATAAGCGGGATAAGGTACTGAAAGAGATTGCGGAGAAGAGACTGGCTGCAATAAAAGAATTTACTGAACTTGGTTCAGGAATAAAAGTAGCAATGCGTGACCTTGAAATAAGAGGTGCGGGAAATCTTTTAGGTGAAGCACAGTCGGGACATATGGAAGCAGTCGGATATGACCTTTATTGTAAAATGCTCAATGATGCCGTAAGACATTTAAAGGGAGAAACTGATGTTTCAGAGGAATTTGAAACAGAGATAGACATAAATGTAAATGCATATATTCCGAATACTTATATAAAAAGTGAATATCAGAAGCTTGACATGTACAAGAGGATAGCCGCAATTGAAAATATCGAAGAATACAGCGAGATGCAGGAAGAGCTTATTGATAGATTTGGTGACATGCCGGTGGCAGCAGAAAATCTTTTGCGTGTTGCGCTGCTTAAGGCTGATGCACATAAAGCATATATAAATCGTATAATTCAAAAAGAAGATGGCATAAGATATTATCTGTATGACGGAAAGAAGCCTGATGCAGAAAAATTAAAGAAGCTGATTGACGAATATCAGGGAAAGATAAAGTATGTCGGAAACAAAGAACCGTATCTTCTTTATGTTATGAAAAAGGATAAAAAAGCCGCACCATCGGGCAGTTTTTACAGAATGCCGTCAAAAAACATGATAAAAAGCGAAAAAAAGTTGACAGCGGATGAAATTTTTAATATTGTTGAATGTGTTATTAAAAGCATTGGAGGATTATATGATAAAAAATAAATTTACTAAATGTACACTGGGCGTTATGCTTGCGGCATCAGTTTTGTTGTCGGGATGTGGAAAAAGTGCTGAGACATCAGATAATAATACAAAAACAGTAAAAAGTGTGCGTCTTGAAACAGGGGATATTACGCAGAATTCTGTCATTATGAAGATTGGAAATACAGGCGTAAAATATGAGGAAGTATTGAATTATGCATATCTTCTGAAAAATCAATATGAGGGAAGTTTCGGAAAAGCATTATGGAATTATAAGATAGATGACGAAACAAATATAGGGGACAAGGCAAAAAAAGAAATAGTTAGTATGATTACCCAGCTTAAGATTATCGGTGAGAATGCTGCAAAACAGGGTATTACGCTTGACGGTGACGAGAAAGACCAGGCATTGCAGGACGCACAAAAACTTGTCAATAAGGCAGATAAAAAAGAAAAGAAAAAGTATGCGCTTACTGTTCAGAATGTGCAGAGGATGTTTGAGGACAATATCCTTGCCAATAAAATGTTCTATGTTGCCACAGATGCGGCAGATACAAATGTCACTGATGACGAGGCAAAACAGATTAAAATCCAGTATTTAGAACTGATAACAAAGGGAACAGACAAAAATGGCAGAAAAATCAATATGGGAGTATCAGATAAGGCGAAAACATATAAACGCATTAAAGAGATGCTTAAAGAAGCCAAAAAATCAGAAAGTTTTTTGGATTATGCAGAAGCAAATACTGACAGCAGCACAAGTGAGGCAACAATAGGGAAGGACACAAAATTATTAGACAAGGAAGCAATAGATGCTGCATTTTCTTTGAAAAAAGGAAAAATGAGTAATGTAATAGGGGGAAAGACAGGATATTATATTATCTATTGTGTAAATGACAATGATGAAGATGCGACATATGCGCGCAAAGAGGAAATTATAAACGAGAGACAGACAAAAATGTTTAAAGAAAAATACGCAGAGTGGCTTTCAGAGTCAAAAGTAGACATAAGTAATAAGTTTTGGGATGTCTTTACGATTAGTTAGCTGGAAAAATATAGCAGTTTGGCTTTGTATTTTATATTTTTTGGCTGAATGGTTACCGTTTATTAAAAGTTCATGTTTTTTTTCATTTACATAAACACTGCAATTTGTTATAATTATATAATGAGACCGAAGAAAAGGTAGGTGATTAAGTGAAGGCGGAACATATAAATCCATTTATCATTTCAGTCAGTAAGATTATGAAAGATATTTGTATGCTTGACTTGAAGATTGGCAAACCTTTTATAAAAGATGATAAATACGAGGAAGATAGTTCTTTGATAAAACTCGGAATTATCGGTGCCCTGAAGGGTGAAGTTGTTCTGAATCTCCACTATGAAACAGCACTTGCGGTTATATCAAAGATGATGATGATGCCAGTTGCTGAGATTGATGCTATAGGGCAGAGTGCCATATCAGAGCTTGGAAATATGATTGCGGGCAATGCGGCTACGGTATTTGCCAATAACAGTATTATTATAGATATTACAACACCTGATTATTGTACAGGCAAAGAATATCAGACAAGCAGTAAGCAGATGTTTTGCATACCGTTTGCGTCTGATATAGGAGAACTATCAATAAATGTATTTATTGAAGAGTAGGTAGCTTTCAGGCTGCAGATGTGGAAACGATATTGAAATGTTGATGAATTGGGAGAGGATTTTTATATCCTCTCTTTTACTTGAAACCAGATGAAAGGAAGTGATGAGGTGGCGACATATAAAAGATACAGAAAAGAGGACAGTGTGTCATATTCACTGGGTATCACACTTACTTTTGAACTCTTAAAGTTTAAAACAGAGTATGTAAACAGGGTATATGTTCATTCTGCAATGAAGCAGGGAGATACGCTCGACAAACTTCTTAAACTTTGTAAAGACTCAGATATAGAGGTTGTATATGTGGACAAGATTTTTAATGTTTTATCGCAAAAGGAAAATTGTTATGTGATAGGCGAATTTAGAAAGTTTGAATCAAAGCTTGATAAGGAAAGTTCGCATATAGTTCTTGTAAATCCTTCAAATGCCGGAAATATGGGGACTATAATGAGAAGTGCTCTCGGTTTTGGAATGAATCGAATGGCGATAATAAGACCTGCCGTTGATGCATTTGATCCTAAAGTGGTAAGGGCATCCATGGGAGCGATATTTTCAACTGAGTTTGTATATTTTGATTCATTTGATGAATATATGAAAGAATATGGTGACAGGGAGCTGTATCCTTTTATGCTTGATGCAAAGATGAAACTTCATGATGTCAGTCCCAAGGATAAGTTTTCTCTTATATTTGGCAATGAAGCTACGGGACTTCCGCATGAATTTTCAAATATAGGGCAGTCTGTTATTATCCCTCATTCAGCCAGAATAGACAGTTTAAATCTTCCTATAGCTGCAAGTATAGCAATGTATGAAGCAACTAAGGCGGATTTCTGATTACCACACAAAAAATATATGCATGGTAATTACTATAGATATTTAGGTTAAAATATAGAAAGGAAGTTATAAAAATGGCAAAAATTGATATTATCTCAGGATTTTTAGGAGCAGGAAAGACTACACTTATCAAAAAGCTTGTAGCAGATGCATTTCAGGGTGAAAAACTTGTTATTATTGAAAATGAGTTTGGTGAGATAGGAATAGACGGTGGATTTCTTAAAGAGTCAGGTATCCAGATAACAGAGATGAATTCAGGCTGTATATGCTGTTCACTTGTAGGTGATTTTGGGAATGCACTTAAAGATGTGCTTGAAAAATACAGTCCTGACAGAGTTATCATTGAGCCTTCAGGTGTAGGTAAGCTTTCAGATGTTATAAAGGCAGTTAAAAATATCGGGGATGATGTAAAGATAAACAGTACGGCAGCTGTAGTTGATGCATCAAAATGCAAGATGTATATGAAGAATTATGGTGAGTTTTACAATAACCAGATTGAGAGTGCCGGAACAATAATTTTAAGCCGTACACAAAATATATCAGAAGAAAAACTTGCAAAAGTTCTTACAATGATAAAAGAAAGAAATGACGAGGCTTCTGTTATAACAACACCGTGGGATGAGATAGACGGAAAGATTGTACTTGAGGCAATGGAGAAAGTAAATACTCTTGAAAAAGAACTTCTCGAGGAGCATCATCATCACGACCACGATGGAGAGTGTGGCTGCGGACATGACCATGAACATCATCATCACGACCACGACGGAGAGTGTGGCTGTGGACATGACCATGAGCATCATCACGACCACGATGGAGAGTGTGGCTGCGGACATGACCATGAGCAGCATCATCACGACCACGACGGAGAGTGTTGTTGTGGACACCACCATGACCATGGACACCACCATGCAGATGATGTATTTACAAGCTGGGGAGTTGAGACTGCCCATAAATTTACAGAGGAAGAACTTAAGGACATTATATCAAAACTTGCAAGCGACAAATCATTTGGTGATGTTCTCCGTGCTAAAGGAATTGTTGCTTCAGATGAGGGAGAGTGGTTCCATTTTGATCTTGTACCTGAAGAGACAGAGCTTAGAAGAGGCGCAGCAGACTATACAGGAAGAATATGCGTAATAGGTTCAAATCTTAACGAAGCTACAATAAAAGAACTTTTTCATGTAGCATAAACAGATACAAAACTAAATATACTTGCACGACTTAAGTAAATTTATTGATAGTTTTGTAGAGTGTTATTTGGTATGTGCAGCTTACAGTTAGTATGTAGGAAGGATTAATATGTTTGGAAAGAAAAAAGAAGAAATGATGGTATATGTTGTCATGGGATTTCTTGAGGCAGGAAAGACAAGCCTTATAAGAGATCTTATCGTTGACGACATGTTTGATGATAAGATTAAGACACTTATTCTTGCATGTGAGGAAGGTGAGGAAGAATTTGAGGAGGCTGACCTTAAAAAAGGATGTGCTGTATGCGAATATATTGAGGATGAGGACTCTTTTAACGGAAAAGTTATCCAAAAATTCTTAAAGAAGCACAGACCGGACAGAATAATTATTGAGTACAATGGAATGTGGTCTGCGGCAAAAATTCCTGAATTTTATGACGAACTTGAAGAAATCTGTTTTGACAGGGAAGTTATAATGCAGACACTTGATGTTGTAAACGATGAGACATTCTCACTTTATATGAAAAACATGCCTTCACTTATGGTTGAGCAGTTCAAAGTAGCAGAAATGATAATTGTCAACAGATGTACTGTAGAGAATACAAAGAAATCTGCCATAAGAGGAAGTGTTAAAGCTGTAAATCCTCGTGCTCAGATAGTATATGAGTCGGAAGACGATGCATTTTATGATATGAAAGAAGAAATGCCGTTTGATATAAATGCGGATGTTATTGAGGTGAGCGAAGGCGATTTTGGTCTTTGGTATATTGATATGATAGACCATCAGGAAAATTATGACGGAAAAACGCTTAAACTTACGGGAATGATTCAGAAACCGGGTGGACTTGATAAAGGTTTTGCGGTATTTGGAAGATATGCAATGACCTGCTGTGCAGATGATGTACAGTTTATGGGATTTTTGTGTAAAGCAGACGATTGGTCGCAGATTAAAAGCGGCCAGTATGTCACTGTGACAGCACGCATGGAGTACAAGTTTATGGCTGAATACGGCGAGGAAGGTCCTGTATTTTATGCGGAGGAAATTGTACTTGCAGAGAAACCGGAAGATGAGCTGGTGTACTTTAATTAGGCTAGTCTAGTGGTTAACAGTGACAGAAAGGTGACATATATGAGTAAAATTTTAATAATCGAGGATGATGCGGCTATTGCAGAGCTTGAAAAGGATTATCTTGAACTGAGCGATTTTGAGGTTGCTATTGAGTCAGATGGCAGTTCGGGTGCGGCTCACGCTCTTGATGAGGATTTTGACCTTATCCTTTTGGATCTTATGCTTCCGGGGATGGACGGTTTTGAAATCTGCAAGTATATAAGAGAGAAAAAAGATACACCGATACTTATGGTTTCGGCAAAGAAGGATGATATTGACAAGATAAGAGGACTTGGTCTTGGTGCAGATGATTATATTACTAAGCCGTTTAGTCCGAGTGAGCTTATAGCGAGAGTAAAGGCACATCTTGCACGCTACAAGAGACTTACTTCTTCCGGAACTCAGGAAAATGATGTTATAGAGATAAGAGGACTTAAAATAGATAAGACTGCAAGAAGAGTTTATATCAATGGTGTTGAGAAAAACTTTACAACAAAAGAGTTTGATCTTTTGACATTTCTTGCGTCAAATCCAAATCATGTATATTCTAAGGAAGAGTTATTTAAGGAAATATGGGAGATGGAGTCTGTAGGTGATATAGCTACTGTTACAGTGCATATCAAAAAGATAAGAGAGAAGATTGAAGAGAGTACATCGAAACCTCAGTATATTGAGACGATTTGGGGTGTAGGTTACAGATTTAAGGTGTAATTTAGTTGTATTAAAAAAATAAAACCGGACTGTTTTGATGATATAATAGTCCGGCTTTTTAGACTTTTTAACAAACCAAATTCCTGCTTTACCGGGTGTCATCCTTGACTTTGAGAGTAAAGTAAATACTTGTTCCGGTTCCCGGGGTACTTTTTGCCCATATATTTCCACCGTGGTCAAGTATGATTTTTTTGACTATGGCAAGTCCAAGACCACTTCCACGTTTAGCGGAATTTCTTGAAGCATCGGCTCTGAAAAATCTGTCAAATATGTTAGGAAGATCTTTTTCTGAAATTCCCGGTCCGTCATCTGAAATCTCAATACGCACAAATTCTTCAGGTTTTACAGGAGGATTGACATCGGTACCATCTTTGTTTATCTGCCTGTAAAGTGGTTTTTTATGTTTGTGCGGTTTATACGAAAGAGCAATTCTTATATTACCATGCTCCTTGTCTTTGTATTTAAGGGCATTTCCTGTAATATTATTTAAAACCCTGCGAAGCTGCTCCGGGTCGGCAGATACCAATATGCCCTCAGGAGCAGTATTTTCGTAGGAAACATTCATATTGTTTGCTTCGTAATCAAAAGATATTGAATCAATATAATTTTCAAGATATTCAGCAATATCAAATGTGATAAAATTGTATGGAATTGAATTCTGCTCTATTTTTGAGAAGAGTGACAATTCATCTACAAGATATGTCATATCGTTTGCTTTTGAATAAATTGTTTTAAGATATTTCTGCTGTTTCTCAGGTGTCTTTGCAATGCCGTCTATAAGTCCCTCGGAATAGCCTTTTATGGCTGTGAGAGGTGTCTTTAAATCGTGTGATATGTTGCTCATCATTTCACGTGTATCATTTTCGTATTGGATGCGTTCTTCAAGCATTGACTTGAGACGGATACGCATTTCTTCAAAATCACGGCACAGTATACCGATTTCATCGCAGGAGTTTACATGAACGGGATTATCAAGATTACCCTCGCCTATCTGCATCGTGGCAATACGAAGAATATTTAAAGGTTTTATAATACTGTGGTATAACCATAGTAAAAGAATACAAGCTGTTGTAAACAAAATCAGGGTGAAAGCAATTGCTATGTCCTTCACGGAACTTTCCCATCTTGGTATGAGATTTGAGAGTTTTGTTATAAGAAAAAGCTGCCCTGAGGTGCCGTCTGAAAAATAGAAATCTTTGCTGCGTGTAAGTGTTGAACTTTTTGGGTCTATAAGGATATTGTCGTTTTTGCCCTGCGAATATTCGCTGAAAGAAGGAAGGGTAGAAATACAATCATAAAAATCCATGTTTCCTATGTAATATTCTTTCTTTCCTTTAAATACTACGATAAAAGAATCCTTAGACGATATGGAACGTGAAGTATCATCCAGAAAATTTTTATCAAGAAGCTTGTCGGGAGTTTCATCGGCAATTTTTACAAGTTTATTGTAATCATTTAATGTAAGCTTATAAAGAAGCTGAACCGGATTTAGGACAAGTCCGTAATCATAGTTGTTTTCCGTCTGTGTACTGTAATAAGAAGATAATATGTCGGTTTGGTTTTGCACAATTAAATGAAAGCAGACTAAACCGGCACAAAGCGGAAAAATAGCAATAATTAAAAAAGAAATTATAAGTTTTCCTCTGATTTTCATATAAAGCCTCATTTCTGAGCAGAATATTGTATAAGTAAATAATCAAAGCTATTTGTTTTTGCTCAGAAACAAATAGCTTTATAAAAATTATATTTAGTATGCATTTTTGTTGACTTTTCGTCCGAAAAACGTGAGGAAAAGTATCTTGAAATCAAGTGCCAGTGTCCAGTTTTCGACATAATAAAGGTCACATTCAATACGTCCTGTTATGGAAGTATCACCTCTGAAACCGTTTACCTGTGCCCATCCTGTCATACCCGGGCGTACCTGATGTTTTATCATGTATCGTGGAATTTCTTCCTTGAATTTATTTACAAAATAAGGTCTTTCAGGTCTTGGACCGACAAGGCTCATGTCTCCTTTCAGTACGTTAAATATCTGAGGAAGTTCATCGATATTTGTCTTTCTCATAAATTTACCGATAGGAGTAACTCTAGGGTCATCCTTGGTGGTCCATGCTTTCTTTTCTTCGCTTTCTTTCTGCACTTTCATTGAGCGGAACTTGTACATATCAAATTCCCTGTTGTGAAGACCGACACGCTTTTGTTTAAATATAAGCGGTCCTGGTGAAGTCACTTTTACTATGATAGCAGTTATTATCATAGGTATGGCAAAAAGAATGAGTGCAACAGTAGCACCGAATATGTCTACTGCACGTTTCAAAAATATATTGTATGATGAACTTAACGGAACATGGCGTACATGTATGACAGGAATTCCGTCTAAATCTTCAGTATAAGGTTTTGTCGGGATAATATTATTGTAATCAGGAGCAAATTTTGTGTGAACTCCCGATTTCTCACATACGGCAACAAGTCCTTCAAGTTTTGAATACTCATCAATACTAAGAGTGATGACAATCTCGTCAAATTCATTGGACGAAAGATATTTTTCAAGTGAATTTAATCTGTCAACGACTTTGACGGTTCTGTATTCGTGACCTATTTTTTTGTTGTCATCAAGTATGCCGTGGATTTTGTAACCCCATTCAGGATGAAGCCTCAGACGTCTTATATAATTTTCTGCTGTTCGGCTGTATCCGACAATAAGCACATGCTTAAGATTTTTGCCCTCTTTTCTCATTTTTCTGAGAATTGAAATAACAACAAGTCTGAAAGCATAATCAATAAAAATATTTATACATACGAAAATACCAAGTAAAAGTCTTGCGTAATCCCATTGTTTGAAAAAATAAAGTGCTGCAAGACAGTAGATAATGCCAAAAAAGTTTGATTTGATAAGGCAGAAAAGCTCTGCACGCCGTCCGCTAGTTCTCTTTGGATCATACATGCCGCAGAAACCGTAAATAATCAGATAACAGGGTACTATCATTGTGAGCAGGTTCTGATATTGTGAAAGGTCTTTATAATAACCTGCTGGTGGGGCGATAATGTGCCATCTGATTAGCGGGCTGTTAAATTCATCTAATCTAAGGACATATGCCAAATTAAATGATAGGTATATTATTACTGCATCAACAATAATATGCAGTATATTTAATAATCGCTGATTTTCTTTAATCAATTTTTCATCCTCTCAATCTCTTGTAGCTTTTGTGTGTTAACAATAACGGTACAACGAAAATTTTTATAAGTCATTTGGCGAAATGTCAATTATACATCACGCCAGTATGTTGTACTGGATTTATCATATAAATTATGATAAAATAGTTAATTGTTTAGTTGCTGTTCGTATCATAAGTGTGAATAGCAACATTGTTTGTGCTCTAATCATTATATAGGTTATGATTATTTTGCGCAACAATAAAATCTTTTATAATATATGAAATGAAAAAGTTATATTTTCTTCACAACTTATACACAAAAAGCTGTTAGAATTTGTTTTACAAGTAAGAGAAAATATAAAGGGAGGTACCGATAATGGATGAGAATAATAATTTAAACGGGACAGATGAAAATCAGTCTCAGGACGGATATACAGGTGAATACGGAAACTCAGTGGAAGGAGATGGGAACACTTTAGACTCATCAATTTACAGTTATTCATATAAAGATGGTGAGAATAATGCACAGTCAACACATTCAGGTGACTATTATGCAGGCTCTCAGTCAGAAAATTATGCATCACAGAACAGCCAGAGTTATGATAGTGGGCAGAAAACAAATCCATATGATAACAACGCAAATACAGGATACAACAGCACAAATCCATACGATAACAACGCAAATACAGGATACAACAGCACAAATCCATACGATAACAACGCAAATACAGGATACAACAACACAAATTCTTATAATAATCAAAATGGATATTCTTTTAATGCGGGTCAGGAGAAAAAGCCTGACGGTAAAAAGAAAGGTTCATTTTGCAAAAAGCTTTTGGTATGTGCAGCGTGTGCGGTATTGTTTGGCGTTATAGCTGCGGTATGTTTTGAAGGAGTATGTTACATTTCAAGCAATGTTTTAGGAATAAATACACCTTCTGTAACGACAAGTGAGCAGATAGGAACAACTACAACAAGCAGCAACAATAACAAGGTTGTAACAGGGGCGGCGGTAAGCGGAACAACAGATGTGTCATCAATAGTTGAACAGACAATGCCTGCAGTTGTAGCTATTACATGCACAAGTGAGTCAACTAACTATTACAGCCTGTTTGGAAACAGCCAGCAGCAGGAGACACAGAGCAGCGGTACAGGTTTCATAATAGGACAGAGTAAGAGTGAACTTTTAATTGCAACAAACAATCATGTTATTGACGGTGCCAAGACTATTTCAGTTCAGTTTATCGACGATCAGGTTTATGAGGCATCTGTAAAAGGTAAAGATTCAAGCAATGACCTTGCTGTAGTAGCAGTAAAACTTAGCAAGATAAAAAAATCAACAAAGGGCAAGATAAAGATTGCTGACGTAGGTGATTCTGACAGTCTTAAAGTCGGAGAAATGGCAATCGCAATCGGAAACTCATTAGGATATGGCCAGTCTGTAACAGTAGGTTATATCAGTGCAAAAAACAGAGAGATTACAGAGACTTCAGAGACAGATGGTTCAACAAATTCAATAAAAGCAATTCAGACAGATGCAGCTATAAACCCAGGTAACAGTGGTGGACCGCTTATAAATCTCAAGGGCGAAGTTGTTGGTATCAATTCAGCTAAGATTGCAGATTCATCAGTAGAAGGTGTAGGTTATGCAATACCTATTTCACAGGCAACACCTATTATAGATGAACTTAAAGATAAGGAAATTTTATCAGACTCAGAAAAAGGATATCTCGGAATTTCAGGAAGAACAGTTGGAAGTGAAGCAAGCAGTTACAATATTCCAAGTGGTGTCTATGTTGCAGAGGTATCAGAAGGCGGAGCAGCCGAAAAAGGCGGTGTTAAAGTCGGAGATATAATTACAGCAATAAACAATCAGGATGTAAGAAGTATCGAGAGTCTTAAAGAGAAAGCAAACAGCTACCGTAAGGGAACTGAAGTGGAACTTACATTAGAGAGAAGTGATGACGGAACATATAAAGAAAAGAAAGTAAAAGTTAAACTTCAGGGTTCAAAGTCTTTGAATGGGTTGTCACAGGGAAACAGCAGCTCAGGAAATTCAAATAATGACAGCAACAGCGGAAATAATGGTTATGACCAGGGAAACGGAAATAACAACGGAAGCAACGGTTATAATCAGGGAAATGGAAATGATGATTCCGATGACGGAGATTACAGCGGATTCGGAAACTTCTTCTCTAATCCGTTTGGAAATTAAACAGCATAGTGCTTTATGCACAGACAAAGATAATTAAGCCAGTCGTACATTTTTGTGCGGCTGGCATTTTAAGGATTGGGAGGTAATAAAAAATGCAAGCAGATAAAGAAGGGGAAAATCTGTCTGTAACGGAAAGAGAATTTAATTCGGAGAGCATCGGGAAAAAGAGATTTAAAAATGATATAAAAAAAATTCTTATCGTTTTATTATTTTTGGCGTTATTGGTATGGCAGTTTTCGACGATGGAGCTGTTTTTTAAAAAGACGATAACTGATTTTGATATTGGTATTATAATAAAAAATATAGCTTTATTTGGTGTTGTCAATGTTATATTGACAGGCTTGTTTCACAGAATGAAACCGGCATTTATGATAACATATGTGTGCACATTACTTATTGGAATTGTAAATTACTTTGTTATTTCTTTCAGAGGTTATGGCATTGTTTTTATGGATATTTATGCTATAAAAACGGCGGCAACTGTTGCGGGTTCATATAAATATGGAATAGATATTTATTTTTTTGCAGGGATAGTAAGCTGTATTGCCGGCATTGCGGTATGTGCAGTAATGCCTCGTAAAAAAAGAAAATATTTAAATCTAAGGGATGTGTGCGGTTCTGTTGTTGCAATCTTATCTTCGGCAGTATTTATCGTATGGCTGAACACATCCTCCGCATTTTTTAATAATGTGAGTTCACTGTCGTGGGACCACAGCATAGGAATAAGTGATTACGGATATATACTTTATTTTGTTGCAAATGCAGGAGAGGCAGGAGTACAGGAGCCTGACGGTTATTCAGTACAAAAAGTTGATGAGATATTATCTAAATATAATGAAGATAGTATAAATTATACATCTCATACAAAGTCGCCAAATATTATAATGATAATGAATGAATCGTTTTCGGATTTGAGCGTGTTAGGCAATTTTAGAACTAACAGGGAAGTTATGCCCTTTTTTGACAGTATGGATAAAAATGTTGTCAAAGGTTATGTTGAATCGTCTGTATATGGCGGATATACGGCAAATTCCGAATTTGAATTTCTAACCGGATGCACCAAAGCTTTTTTGCCGGGAAATCCTTATTTGCAGTATATGGACGATTATCTGCCGTCGATTATAAGCAATATAAAAGAGCAGAATGGATATGGAAAAGCCATAGCAATGCATCCGTACAATCCGTCAGGTTACAACAGAAACAGAGTATATCCTTTGTTTTATTTTGACAAATTTTTAAGCATAGACGATTTTAAAAATTCTGTACTTGTAAGAGATTATATTAGTGATAAGTCCGACTATGAAAAGATTGTGGAACAATATGAAAATAAAGATAAGGACAGTTCATTATGTCTGTTCAATGTAACCATGCAAAATCACAATCCTTATGATGATACAAGTTATAAATTTAAGAAGAAAGTTGAGGTTACAAATTTTGAGACATCGCCTCAGGTAAGTCAATATCTTTCTCTTATAAAGATGTCTGATGATGCGTTTAAAGAACTGGTAAATTATTTTAAAAAAGTAAAAGAACCGACAATTATTTTATTATTTGGAGACCATCAGCCGCATCTTCCGGATTCTTTTTATCAGGATGTGTTTGGAAAGACACCTCTGCAATTTGACCAGAGCGACAGCATGAAAGAACATCTTGTTCCGTTTGTGATATGGGCAAATTATGATATAGGAGAAAAATATATAGAGAGGACATCGATAAATTATTTGTCATCAATATTGCTTGAAAAAGCCGGTTTAAAAATGAGTAATTATAACAGGTACCTTCTTGATTTATACAATGATATTCCGTCGATAAGTGCGACAGGATTTTATGACAAAAACGGTGATTTGCACAAAATATCGGAGGCAACCGGGGAATATGCAGAGAAAATTAAGGAATATGAGATGATACAATATAATTATCTTTTTGACAAGAAAAACAGGTTGGATAAATATTATAATGCAAGTGGCAAAAGCAGATAGCAATGAAGCAATCCGTGGCATTAGTTGGGGTCCAAACAGGTATAGATGTAGTTTTGAGGGAGGACATATTGACAAATTTAAAAAAGACCAAAGTATGTATATGTGATGATGACGAGATGTTTAGTAACAGTTCAGCCGGAAGGCTGAACTGTTACCTTTTTTTGGTATAAAAATTTATTTTTGGCTTTATTTTTTTAAGAGATTATGGTAATATGAAAACGATATGGGATTTTGATATCAATAGTGATTTAAAAGAGAAAATAACGAAAGGAAGGCTAAATTCATGAACAGAAGAACTACTGAGATTTCACAGTGTGAACTTACGGTTATGAAGTGTATCTGGGACCTTAAGAGTGAGGTTACATGCGCACAGGTTATGGAGAAGTTAAAGGAAGACTATGGTCTTATATATAAAGATACGACTGTATATACTTTCTTAAAGAATCTTATAAATAAAGGATTTGTTACCTCAGAAAAGAAAGGCATTACATATTATACACCTGTAAGAAGTGAAGTAGATTACAGAACAGACATTTTAAAGCAGGCTAAAAAATTCTGGTTCAATGATTCAGTAACAGACTTTGTTGATGCAGTGCTTAGTTTAGATAAGGTTACAGCTGCTGACAAGGCAAAGATAAAAGAGATGGTTAAATAGTAAATTATCTATTATAACATTATAAATTAAAAATAAGCTATACATGTATTTTGTGTATAGCTTATTTTTGTATTTGGTACAGTGATAAAAATTTTTATGCATTTTCACTATCGTATGCTTCTTTTACTGCAACGGCAAGCTGGTCCGGACAGGATGTTGGTTTAAAACCACATCTTATACCTTTAAGTTTACTTTCAATCTGTTCTACGGTAAGACCGTCAACGAGTGATGATATACCCTGAAGATTTCCATTGCATCCGCCTGTAAATTCTACATTTGATACAATGTCTCCGTTTAAATCAAATTCAATCTGTGTTGAACAAGTTCCTTTTGTTCTGTATGTGTGTTTCATAAGTGTTCCTCCTTGTATCTTAAATAAGTAATGTTTAAATTTGTGAAAATACTTCACCAAGACCACACTGTAACAACAAATCTGCATTGCTGTCAAGAGGTGTTGAAGATTTGTTTATGAGTACCAGATGTCTGCCCTTAAAATATTGTATAAGACCGGCTGCCGGATAAACGGCAAGAGATGTACCGCCTACAATAAGCATGTCGGCATTTGATATGGCATTGACGGCTGCGCTGACGGTTATATCGTCAAGACCTTCCTCATACAAAACCACATCAGGTTTGATGATACCACCGCATTCGCAGAGAGGAACGCCCTGACTGTTTTTGATATAATCTGCGTCGTAGAATTTGTGACATTTTTCGCAATAATTTCTGAGAGTAGAGCCGTGAAGCTCATAAACCTTCGTGCTGCCCGCTGCCTGATGAAGACCGTCAATATTTTGGGTGACAACAGCGGAAAGTTTGCCGGATTTTTCAAGTTCTGCAAGTTTTATATGTGTTATATTAGGCTTTGCATTTTCAACAAGCATCTTGTCTTTGTAAAACTTGTAAAATTCCTTTGTATTTCTGATAAAAAAAGAATGACTTAAAATAGTCTCGGGAGGATAATCATACTTCTGATGATAAAGTCCGTCTACACTTCTGAAATCAGGGATACCGCTTTCGGTAGAGACACCGGCACCGCCGAAGAATACTATATTATTACTTTCGTCTATCCATTTTTTAAATAAATCCAAGTCTTTTTTATCAGGCTGCATAAATGTTCCTCCTTTATAAAAACGGACATCTGTTACAGATGCCCGCTCGTTAGTATTCAATTTGACAGTGCTAAACCTGCCAGATTTGCCATTTCAATAATTGATTTTTTTGAAACTTTTTTTCCGCAATATTCAATAAGGTCATCTTTTGAACCGTTGAATATGTCAACCGGTTCATATTTTGTCAGGATAATCATATCATCCTTTACTGAAATTTCAAGAGAATCTCTTTCAGCAATGTTTAAAGTTCTGCGAAGTTCAATTGGCAGTGTAATTCTGCCGAGTTCATCTAATTTCCTTACTATACCTGTTTCCTTCATGTTGCTCTCTCCTTCCTAGTCAAGTGTTGTATGAATGTGTATTTGTATAACAAGCGCATACAACTGCAATTATGTCTTTAAGCAATGTTTTCTGGTTGAAATATAGTTTGTATAATATGCAGTAGTATTAAATGGAAACTGCATGCTATATTGATTTTGAATATAGCACATATTACAAAAATTGGCAATATATTATAAAAATTAGGGAAAATAATTCTTTGGGCTTAAAGCTTGATTTTATAAATATGATATAATAAAATATCTGTAATGAAGTAATTGGTAAATTTAAGCAAATCTGAATTTTTGAACCGCTTGGCAGATTTGTTTAATATAAAGTGGTTCAGGAAAGAGGCGAATGATGAAGATAACAAATATTTCAGATATCAACGAATTTTTCAAAGTAGTTGATAAATGCAAAGGTCGTGTGGAGCTTACATCATCAGAGGGAGACAGAATCAATCTTAAGAGTAAACTTACACAGTTTGTAGCGATGGCTCAGCTCATGAATACAACATATGTAAAGGAACTTGAGATTGTAGCATCAGAACCGGAAGATGCCAGCAGAATTCTTGACTATATGATGAGTGGAAAAGTCTGATAAAAAGTCTCATATTATATTTGGGATAAAAAACGGAGAATATGCATAAGATAAATTTTATTTATACTGCATATTCTCTGTTTAATTTTGGTTTAAATTTTTATAATATTATCAAATAAACTGTCAATAGTTTTTTCGTTTGAATTTGCCGAGTTCGAGTGGGAAATGATTAAAGTGCGGAATACACAATATCTCGTATAACTTGTATATCTCTGTAACCATTGCCGCCGCATTTCTGTATGACATATATTATTGCAAGGTTTTCTTTTGGGTCCATGGCAACATAGCTTCCAAGCCATCCGTCCCATCCGTATTCTCCTTCTGAGCCAAAACTCTGGCTTGCGGGAACATCCATCATAACACGCATAAGGTTTCCGTAGCCGTATCCTTTCAATGTATCCCAATCATACATTGAAAGCTGTTTTGGTGTGAGATTGTTCCTTGTCATGATTTCAACTGTTTTTCTTCCAAGTATGCGTACATTACCGAGAGTTCCTTTGTTTAACATCATATTTACAAATTTTGAATAATCGTCGATTGTTGAGACAAGTCCGGCACCTCCCGATTCAAAAAGAGGTTTCTTTTTGTGCATATATGTAAGACCTAAATGCTGCCATGTACATGGTTCCATGGTTTGAGTTTCAGGCATATACTGATAATTCTGCATAAAACGGCTTTGTTTTTCTTCAGGAACGAAAAAGTCAGTATCATCCATGCCAAGTGGTTTAAATATTGTTTCTTTGAGATAATCACTGTATTTTTTGCCTGTTATAACTTCGATTACGGCACCGAGAACATCGGCACAGAAGCTATAGCGCCAGCCCTCGCCGGGATGAAATTCAAGAGGCTGTTCGCCAATCAGTACGGCAAGGTCATATGTAGATGTAGGCTTACCGGCTTCAACATCAGCGTAATATTTATCAATCATATCCTGCATTGCTTTTCCGGCAGGAAAAGAAGCGTCCGGATATGTAAGACCTGCTGTCATATTGAGAAGATCCTGTATAACAACTTCTCTTTTTGCGGGAACATATCCTTTTTCAGTAAGCACCGTTTGATTTTTGAAACTTGGAATAAAATTGCTTACAGGGTCAGAGAGAGCGATAAGTCCTTTTTCGACAAGGGTCATAACAGCGACTGAAGTAACCGGTTTTGTCATGGAATAGCATCTGAAAATAGAATTTTTTTCCATGGGAATGTGTTTTTCTTTATCGGCTTCACCGTATTCATTTCGATATACTTCTTTGCCGTCTTTTATAATGCATATAGATGCACCTACATTACAATCCGGATTTTCTGATTTACCTATAAGTGTAGATGAAATGGCATCATCAAGTCTTTTTAATATATCAGTGTTCATACTTTCCCTCGATTCGTATTTTTTGTATTATATGGTGCAAGGGTCAAAATACCTTTTGACCCCAACATCATTATATATAATAGATTAACACACTGAAATGGAAAAAAATACTGCATTTTTGGTAGTTCAATAGTAGTATAAGTTAGATAAAAAAATACATACTATCATATAGAAAGCTGCATGAATTAAAAATCATTGTTACTGAGTTACTGACAGTATCACAGGTGTAAATGACAGCATATTACTTATTGCAATTACAAAGGAGGTTCATATGATGGGAACAGGTATGAATCATTTTCAGGTTTATCTGATAATGTTTTTGACAGGTGGTTTTCTTTATTGTGGTATAGAAATTTTGTATCGTGGATATTCACATATATCCATGTTATTTGCAGGCGGTTTATGTTTTGTACTTGTAGGAGCAGTTGAAAATATTCTGGGTGACGGTGCTTCACTTATAGGACAAATGATAATATGCGGATTGATGATAACGGGAGTTGAGTTTATTGTCGGCATGATAGTAAACAGGCAGATGCATTTAAATGTGTGGGATTATTCAGGACAGCAATATAATTTTAAGGGGCAGGTATGTCTGCTATATACAAATTTGTGGATTTTGTTGTCGTGTCCGGTAATAGTATTACATGATTACATGGAATATATTCTTTTGGGAAGTCAGCTGCCTAATTATAAAATATGGTAATAAATTATTTATGCACAAAAAACGTATGCAGAAATGAGGGGTAATATGGAAAATATTGTGACTAATGCATTTAAAATAAGAAAGACAGATGAATACGAGAAAAATATACCTTTTAATTATTTGGCAGCATTTCCGGATAAAAGTTTTAAGATACCTATTGTTGATGTATTTAAAAAAGGAAAAATATTTGGGAGCAGCATTGATTTCTCGAAAATAGTTTTTATGCCTATAGGTGCAACGTCTTATTCTGATGCATTAAACATGGGGCAAAAAATAGTAACAGAAATTAAGAAAAGAATCAGATATAAGACAATGTCGTCTATTGAAGAAAATAATGCAATTTTAACAAGGGATGTAAGAGGTTATCTTTATGATATTTTTGATGTGTTTGAAATGATGACTGCTGCAATAAAAAGCTGTGGATATGAGGTAGGGAAGGATATAGTGTTTATGCTTGATGCGGATGCGGGAAAGTTATACAGGAAAGAATCGGATATGTATTATTTTCCAGGGGAAACATTTAAGAGGAAAGAGAAAATAAATTCTCAGGGAAATACGGAGGAGAAATGGCAGAACTATATCGAAAAAGAAGTTGGATGTCAGTGTGAGGGTGTTGAGTACAGGACATGCTGTGATAGTCCGGCATTTAGCATGGAAAGCCAGTGTGACAGGGAGTTGCCTGAATTTGAAAGTGGTGTTGACAGAGCTTTCTATCCGATTGTTTCGATGTATGAGCAGGAGAGTGATAAAATATTCGACGATTTGCTGCCGGAAACACCTGATACAAAATCTGTATCTGTACTTCGTTCATCTTCCGAGATGGCAGATTATTATAAGCAGCTATGTGACCGTTTTCCGATAATAGGAATTTCCGGTGCCCTTGCAGTAAATGATAAAAAGGGATGGGATATTCTTGACGACAGTCTTGGTGACAGCGTTGTGTTTTTGGATGAGGGAGCATTTTAAATAAAACAGAACAATAAGGTAATGAATATATAAAAAGTAATAAATTTAAGGTTTTATTTTTGCCAAAGATATATTATCATGGACACTACAGATAAAATTATGGAGGAAATATATGTTTGAATTAAATCAGAAAAATTATGCACAGGTTGCCAGGAGAGCTGCGGCAGAGGGATGTGTGCTGCTTAAAAATGACGAAAAGATACTGCCGCTAAAAAAAGGTACAAAAGCAGCCGTTTTTGGTATCGGTGCATTTTATTATTACAAGGGCGGTCTCGGTTCGGGAGGACTTGTAAATACAAAGTATGTTGTGAGCATTCTTGATGCATTAAAAGAAAGTGACTGTATTGAAGTAGATGACGGTATTCTTGAAATCTACGAGAAGTGGATTAAAGAAAATCCTTTTGACGAGGGAAACGGATGGGGAAGTGTTCCATGGTCACAAAAGGAAATGCCGTTGTCAAAGGAGATTATAAGTGAGGCTGAAAAAAGAAATGATACAGCCATTGTTATCATAGGAAGAACAGCAGGAGAAGATCAGGATAACAAAGCAGATGCGGGAAGTTATTATCTGACACAGGCAGAGAGAGAACTTATAAAAAATGTTACAGATACATTTGAAAAAAGTATTGTTCTTCTGAATGTCGGAAATATCATAGATATGAAGTGGACAGACGAATATAAACCATCTGCTGTTATGTATGTATGGCAGGGAGGACAGGAAGGCGGAAACGGTGTTCTTGATGTAATTACGGGTAAGACGGCGCCAAGCGGAAAGCTGACTGATACAATCTGTTATAATATAGAAGATTACCCTTCAGCTCCATATTTCGGTGATGCTGATAAGAATTATTATGTTGAAGATATATATGTAGGATATAAGTATTTTCAGACGGCTGCAGCGGATAAAGTGATGTATCCGTTTGGATTTGGTATGTCATATACTGATTTTGAGATAACAGGTTCGGTTAAAAATGTTGATGAAAACAGTGTAATTGTTGATACAGCAGTAAAAAATACAGGTGATTGTTCAGGAAAAGAGGTTGTACAGGTTTATATCGAAGCACCACAGGGAAAACTTGGAAAACCTGCACGTACTTTTGTCGGATATGCAAAGACCGTTGAGCTTGCGGCTCAGGATAGCCAGAAACTTACAATATCTTGTCCTAAATCATATTTTGCGTCATATGACGATTCAGGAATTACAGGTCATAAATCTGCATTTATTCTGGAAGAGGGAGAATACAAAGTATATGCAGGAAACAATGTTGCGGAGGCTGAATATATCGGAAGTTTTTCACAGGAATTTCAGGTGATAGAGCAGCTTGAAGAAGCACTTGCACCTATAGAAGAATTTGAGAGAATGCATCCGGTTTCAGCTGATAAAGCAGATGATTCTGAAAAAGACAGCGGAGATAATACAGGAAATTCAGGTCTATATGAGATGGAATTTCAAAAAGTTCCTACAAGAACAGTAAATCTTTCTGAGAGAATTGAGAGTGAGATGCCGGAGGATATACCTCTTACGGGTGATGAGGGATACACTCTTAAAGACGTTGCGGATGGAAAGATTGATATTGACAAATTTATAGGACAGCTTTCAGATGATGACCTTATGTGTCTTATGAGAGGTGAGGGAATGTGCAGTATGAAAGTGACGCCCGGAACTGCTGCCGCATTTGGAGGACTTACTCCTTCACTTGAAAGATTTGAAATACCTGCACTTTGCTGTGCTGATGGGCCTTCCGGAATAAGAATGGATTGCGGAACCAAGGCGTTTTTACTTCCGATAGGAACATTGCTTGGTGCTACATTTAATGATGAACTTATCGAGGAACTTTTTGAATATTTTGGCGCAGAGATGAAATATAACCGTATTGACACTATTTTAGGACCGGGAATGAATATACACAGGCATCCTCTTAATGGAAGAAATTATGAATATATTTCAGAGGACACGATTCTTACCGGAAAAATATGTGCGGCAGAACTCAGAGGACTGCATAAAGCGGGCGTAGAGGGAACAGTAAAACATTTTTGTGCAAACAATCAGGAATTTCGCCGTGCAGATGCGATGGGCGTGATTTCAGAGAGAGCACTCAGGGAAATTTATCTAAAATGCTTTGAAATAGTGGTAAAAGAAACGGGATGCAGTTCTGTAATGACTACATACGGACCATTTAACGGTCTTTGGACATCGGGAAATTATGACCTTTGTACAACGGTGCTTAGAAAAGAATGGGGATTTGAAGGAATCGTAATGACTGACTGGTGGGCAGTTGCAAACTGGGAAGGAGAAGCACAGGACAGAAGAAACAGGGCGGCAATGGTTCAGGCACAGAATGATATATTTATGGTGTGTCCTGATACGGAAAGAGAGAACGCTCTTGACAATATCAAAGCAGAGTATACGATAGGAAAGATAACAAGAGGGCAGTTCCAGAGAAATGCAAAGAATGTACTTAAATTTGCACTTAACAGTCTTGCAATGCAGATAAAACTTGGAAAAGTAACTCTTGAAGAATACGCACCTGAGTGGGATACAAGCTACAGACCTGAGGGTGAACTGGAGACAGTTGCGGCAGAGAACGGTTCTTTTGTTGTATCAGATGAGCTTGCATTAAAAATGCTTGAAGATGACGGAATGTATTTCAATGCAGTTGATGCAGTGGAAGGAAATTACAGTGTAAAAATAAATATTACGTCACAGCACAATGAATATACACAGATACCTATATCTTTGTTCGTTGACAATGATTATCGTGGAACGCTTTCATTCCAGGGAACAAATGGAAAAGCTGACGAGAAAGATATGCCTATTGGAAAGATTGGAGTGGGAGAGCATTATATAAGAGTGGCATACAGACCACATGGCATAACGATGAATGAGTTTGTGATTGAAAAGGAAAATACACTGTCATAGAGAATAGGTGTGATTAAAAATGACACGGCTGCTAAGTTTTGTTTAACAGCCGTGTTTTTGTATATGCAGGTTTTAATGCAAGATTACATAGTAATGCAAGATTACATAGTAATGTAAAATTACATAGAAATAATAATCTGTATGCATTTCCCGTCATCGCTTTTGGCGTGAATAGTACCGCCGTGAAGAGAAACAATGGTTTTGGCAACGGAAAGACCTATTCCGGAGCCGCCTGTTGAGGAGTTTCTTGACGCGTCTGTTCTGTAAAATCTGTCAAAGAGCATATCAAGATTTCCCTCGAAGATGTTGTCACTTTCATTTTCAAATACAATAATATTTTTTCTGCCTTTTCTTTTTACCGAGATTTTGAAGATACTGTTTTCTGTTGCATATTTTGCTACATTGTCTATAAGTATCTCAAATAACTGTCTGACAAGTTTTTCGTCTCCTGAAACAAATGCCTCCTTTTCAAGAGCTGTGTTAATTTCAATATTTTTTGATGAGAATATAACCTCAAAGGGTTCAAGGCTTTCCGTCAATATAGTATTTAGTGGAAGATGGGTTTTATGAAAGTTCGCGTTCTTTTCTTCCATTTTTGAGAGAGTGATAAACTGCTGAACCATTGTTGTAAGTCTTGCTATCTGGTTTTGAATGCTCTTTGTCCATTGGCTTTCTCCATTTTCCATTTCTATAACTTCAATGTTGGCATCAATGATTGTAAGAGGTGTTTTTAATTCGTGGCCTGCATCTGTTATAAACTGGCGCTGTTTCTGATAGCTTTGCACGACGGGGCGAAGCACTATCTTTGAAAATATTATGACAAGAATGAGAACCGCAATAAAACCGATACCGGACATTAAAAGGCTTGTGAAAAGGGTGTTTTTAAAGGTTGACAGGCTCTGATTGCAGTCTACGAAAATATAAAGTGTATATGAGTCTGCCGTATATTTTTTATAGCGGAACTGTCTGTAAAATCCGGTGTCGGATTTTTTTGATTTTATGGCAGATATGTAGCTGTCAAGGTCATCGGTTGTCACTGATGCTATACTTTCAAGATTAGAGTCCGTAATTGTTCCTTTATTGTTTATTTTAACGGAAAAATATCTTGTCGAAAAAGGTGTTTCGGCATCTATCTGTCCGTTAGGAATTTTTGGTGGGTTTGCATTATCCGGATTATTTTTTTCGGGTGGAGTTTTATTGTCGTCAGGAGCAGGAGCCGGTTCATTATTATTTTTGCTTTGTGGGAATTTACCGTCATTTTCGCATATCATGCGTGTCATTGTATCTGCCTGGCTTTTTAACTTGTCAAAATTAAGTATGTTCATACCGCCTATCATGGACAGAAGAACGATAAGTGTGGAAAGCATTGCAACAAGTATAAAGCGTTTTCTTAGTTTTTGTACCATAGATTATCCTTTCATATTATTTTTTTGTCAGGATATAGCCTTGATTTCGCATTGCTTTTATACATATGTCGGCACCAAGTGAGGTAAGCTTTTTTCTAAGTGTTGAGATGTTTACCCAAACAACATTTGTTTCCGTATCACTTTCATATCCCCATATTCTTTCAAAAAGTCTGTCAACGGATATAATTGTTTCCGGTGCCGATAAAAACATTTCCATCATTTGAAATTCTTTGTTTGTGAGGCGTATGGAAGTATCGGAACCGTTAGCTGACAAGGCAGCAGTTGTCTGCTCGAGACTTGTGTTTCCGTAGGTTAATACGGTGCTTGCATTTTCTGTTTTGCGGCGTGTTATGGAGCGTATTCTTGCAAGCAGTTCTTTCATGGCGAATGGTTTTGTAAGGTAATCATCTGCACCAAGGTCAAGTCCGAGTACCCTGTCATCAATTTCTGATTTTGCAGTCAGAAAGAGAACGGGAACATTATTCCCGCTCTCTCTGAGCTCTTTTATGACTTCAATACCGTCTTTTTTTGGCATCATTATGTCTAAGATGACACCGTCATATTCTTCTACCGAAAGATATTCTATTGCCGCCTGTCCGTCGTAGACAGCATCAACCGTATAGTGATTGTGTTGTAATATCGCTGTAAGTGCATTTGAAAGTTCTACTTCATCTTCAGCCAGCAATAGTTTCATAGTATCTGTCCTCCGCGTCTGTTATTTAAGCTTTTTAACTGAGCTCCATTTACTGTAATATTTCTTTTTGTTTACTGTTTTGTATGTTCTTACTTTAATATAATATACATTCTTTTTGGTTAAATTGGAAATAGTAATTTTAGTTTTTTTACTATTTACTGTTTTTGTGGCAGTATTAAATGATTTTGAAGTTGAATAGCTTATCTGATAACCTGTAATATCATTTACGCTCTTTACTTTTACGACAGCTTTTGTGCGTTTTTTGCTTCTCTTAGCACTCTGTACTTTTGAAGCTTTGACTGTTACTGTTGAATCTGTTGGTGTAGCAGTAGCAGAAGGTGTTTCTGTGGCATCAGGTGTAGCTGTAGGTGCCGGAGTTGAAGTAGTGCTGTCACTGTCATTACTGCTGTTATCTGAAGAGTTGCTGTTGTCAGAAGAGTTGCTGTTGTCAGAAGAACTGTCAGAGTATTTGGCTGCTTTATAATCTGACCAGCTTGTTGTTTTTGAGGCTCCTGAGAGGTCTGCACTGTCGCTGTATTCAGATACTGTTACTGTAACAGAAGAAGTTCCCTGTACATATATAGTACCGTCAGTTCCTTTGATTGTGACAGTATTACCGTCTTTATCTGCAACTTTTCCTTCACATGAAAGTTTTGAAAGAGTGCTGTCTTTAGTTACTATCCATGTAGAGTCGTTTGAAATATAAACATTTGCATAACCGCTTCCGACTGAACCTGCACATGTTTCATCATCAATGAGAGCACCTGTGAGTGTGCTGCCGTTTGTCATATAGAAATCAAGTTTGCTGATTGAATCCCAGATAACATCGCCTTCCATTTCCTGTGAGTCGGCGGTAAAGAGACAGTCAGCACCGTTGCTGCCCGATGTACCCCAGCCTCTCTGGTTGTTATTTCCTGTGCAGCGGAGGAAGAAATCATTGTCATCGGCATATTTAATATTTACATTTGAAAGAATAAATGTAGACTCTGTATTTGTTGTATAGAACATGCCGCCATTTTTAGCAGTAAGTGTTCCGCCGTTCATCTCAAATGTACTGTTTCCTTCCTGTGAGTCACCTGACATACTCTGATAAAGTATTACATTCCATGTACAGTCATTCTGGCTGTCATCACTCATATTTCCTGTGAGTGAAGTATCAAAAAGACGAAGTGAATTAAGTCCTTCAATACATACGGCTTCTGAACCGTTTGCAGTAAGTTTTGCAGTGTTTACAGCAATATCAGCGGTGCTGTAAACAGCAGGAGAACCAACACCGTTACTTGTGTATGTTCCGCCGTCAACTACCATTGTGCCGCCGCCTCTGTCACTTCTTATTGCAGCGGAAGACTGGCCGCTTGTAGTTGCTGTTACATCCCATGCATATAAAGTACCGCCGCCTGCTACATGTATTCCGCCTGATGTGTCTTTGTTTGTAGTTATTGTTGTATCTGAGACATAAGTTACACCTTTGTTATAAGAGAATACACCTGCACCTCCGGCAGCATCAGTTGTTATTGTACTGTTTGTGATGTTTGCTGTACCTTCCGTGTTGAGGATGGCGGCACCGACACCGTAAAAGCTTGAGTTATCACCGCCTGTGCTTGAAGATGAAGTCCTTGTTATTGTTGAATTGTCAATTGTTGCTGTGGCACCGTTTGATATGTTTATGGCATTTTCATCTGTGCCTGTCGATTCGATTGTTTCACCTGAGATGGAAGTATCAGATGTAATGGAGTTTACTGAGTCATAACTTGTAACGGCACTTGATGAGCCGCCCGGAGCAGAACCGCTGGGTTTTCCGCTTGTATCTCCGTCCGGTTTTGCAGGAGGTGTTCCTTCCGGCATGCCGCTTGGAGGAGTCATATTGTCACTCGAGTTATCTATTGTTTCAGCATTTGCACTTTTTACATTTTGTTCAGGAATGAGTTGTGCAGCACTGATAACTAAAGCTGCTGACAATCCCATTGCTAATACACCTTTCCAATTTCTCATAAAAATCACAACCTTTCATATTACTTACTTTTAAAAATATTTGTTTTAAATATTTGCTTTGTTTTTGTTTACATCTGCATAATAAAACACGAACTTAAAATGAAACTTAAATTATGTGTGATTTTTAAAATTGTTTGTAATAAAATATTATTTACTATATAATGAATTATGCAGAGAAAAGTACAGATATAATGAGTGTACTGTTTGGGAGAAAACAGATGTTTTATGTACAGAAAGGGGATAAATAAATGAAATTAAGCACTAAAATCGGGATTATATTTAGCATTATAATTATACTGCTTGTATATGTAATAGGTACTGAGTCTTGCATGTACAGTTATAATTCTACAATTGAACTTGTCAGAAAAAATTCAAAATCGGCAGCAAAGACAACATCAGATGATTTGGAGGTATTATTAAATACTTATAAAAATATTGCTGCGGCATCGGGCAAAGACATGATACTGACTGGAAATGTTCCGGATGAAGCAAGAGTATCCAAGGTAGAGCAGCTGGCAAAGCAATATGGTTTTACAAGTGGGAATGTATTAAATGAAAAAGGAATCAGCATTAAAGACGGAACTGATTTCAGTGACAGAAGTTATGTAAAAAAGGCCTTACAGGGAAAAACAAATATTTCAGATGTTACATTGAGCAAATATACGGGAACTTACGGACTTAGTATAGCTGCTCCTCGTATTTCATCAGGCAGGATAGTTGGAGTTGTATATTTTAGAATTGATGTTGATTTTATGAATGATATGGTAAAGCATATATCAGTAGGAGACGGAAGCTTTGCATATATTCTTGATGAAAAAAATAATGTGATTGCTCATAAAAATTCAAAATATATTATGAATGAAGAATATATGGGCAATGTTCCGGATGAGTTGACAAAAAGCAGCAGTAACTCAGATAATGGAGGTTTTACCTATGAAATTGATTCCAAAAAATATATTTGCGGATATTCTAAAATAGGAAATACTGATAATTGGCGTGTGGTGATGGTTTCTCCGACAACGGCATATGAGTCAGAGGTGCTTATGTTTGTAAAGAGACTTGTTATAAGTGACATATTTGCGTTAATTATAGCAATATTGGCAGCTGCTTTTATAGCAAGAAGTATCAGCAGACCTATCATAAGAGTGAAAAATGTTCTTTCAGGCATGGCAGATGGAGATTTATCAAAACACATAGAGAAAACAGGAAGAAAAGATGAACTTGGTATTCTTCAGAATAGTGCAGCTTCATTAACAAATACATTGTCGCAAATACTTGGAGAAGCGGCCTATATACTTGAAAGTATGGCAGCTTATGATCTTACGGCAGCAGACATGAAAGAATATCCGGGTGAATTTAATAATCTTGCGGTTTCAATAAATTCGATTAAGTCTATTTTGAAAAATATGATAATAAATATACAGACATCGTCGGTGAATGTTGAAGGTGGTTCAAGACAGCTTGCACAGGCGGCAGGCATGGTTTCAGATGGAACAGTAGCACAGGCAGCGTCTTTACAGAAGCTGGTTGCAGATGTTGACAATGTTGTTGAAAGTATCAATAGAAACTCACAGAAGGTCAATGTTGTAAATGAAAGTCTTTTAAATCTTGACATTGAAATAAAAGATGGTGACGATAAAATGCATGCATTATTAAGTGTTGTGAAAGAAGTAGAGGAAATGTCTGAGGATATTAAAAAGATTGTAAAAACAATAGATTCAATTGCGTTTCAGACAAATATATTATCACTTAATGCTTCAGTGGAAGCTGCGCGTGCAGGAGATACAGGAAAAGGTTTTGCAGTTGTGGCACAGGAGATAGGAACATTGGCAGCAAAAAGCAGTGAAGCATCAAAGAAAACTGCCGGACTTATCGAAAAATGTCTTAATGGTATTTCAGGTGCAAAGGAATATGCGGTTGTGACTTCTGAGACATTTAAAAATATTGTTGATGATTCCGAAAAAATTGCAGGAGCATTTAAAGAAATTTCAAAAGATAATGAAATACAGACAAAAAATGCAAATAATATTAAATGTGAAATTGAAAATATATCAGATGTCGTGCAGGCAAATACAGCAACAGCAGAACAGACGGCTGCGTCTACAGAGGTTTTATCCGGTCAGGCAATATCACTTAAAGAAATGACGGAAAGATTTAAAGCAGATTGATTTATATTCAGACGGAGGTTTATCTGTGAAAGAAATGACAGATTTGGAAAAATATTATAACAAATTTAATGAGGATAAAAGACTGACAAGGCGGCACGGACAGGTGGAATTTATTACATCAATGAAATATATTCATGAATGTATAGGTGACAGGAAATGTGTAAAAATACTTGATATAGGTGCAGGAACGGGAAGATATTCCGTTGCACTTGCAAATGAAGGCCATGATGTGACAGCAGTTGAACTTGTCAAATATAATCTTGGAATACTGAAATCGAAAAAAAGCACAGTAAAAGCGATGCAGGGTAATGCATTAAAACTTTCAAAACTTGCGGATAATACCTTTGATGTTACACTCTTGTTTGGACCGATGTATCATCTGTTTGGTTTTGATGACAAGATAAAAGCGTTAAATGAGGCGAAAAGAGTTACAAAACCGGGAGGAAAGATACTTGTTGCATATTGCATGAATGAGTACAGCATCCTTACATACGGATTTAAACAAAATCACATAAAGGAAGTGGTTGAGGCAGGAAAAGTTACAAAAGATTTTCACTGTATTCCTGAGCCGAAAGATTTGTACGATTATGTAAGAATAGAAGATATAGATAAAGTGCGTGATGCAGCAGACTTGAAAAGGATAAAGCTTATTTCGGCAGATGGACAGGCGGATTTGATGAGACCGGTTTTAAATGCGATGGATGAGGAAACATTTAAGCTTTTTGTAGAGTATCATCTGGCAACCTGCGAGAGACAGGAACTTGTAGGTGCGGGAGCACATACGGTAGATATTTTGGAAAAAAAGAACTTATAGAAATAAAGCTGAATCGGTCTTGTAATAAAAGTCTGTGGGATGTATAATTGTCTGTGCGTCAAAAAAATGATAAATCAAAGTTACTGTGCAAAAAAGGTGTGGACAGTAATAAATCATAAGCATGAATATGGAGGAATAAGTTATGTACAATATATTAAGCGGTTGCTTAAATCCAAATCAGATAACAATGATAGGTATTCTTGCAGCATTTTTGCTGACATTTATCTGTCTTAAATTTCCATTCCCGTTTCTTCCGGTAGATCAGGGCAGGGAATTTGCAGTAAACGGTGCCTTGTCAAAAGGAAAAACAAGAGGTGTTGGACTTACATTTGTAATAGCATTTATTATATGCTCATTGCTTTTTATGCCTATAACAAGAGAGTTTATCATATATTGCATATTGTTATTTGCAATCATGTTAAGCGGATATCTTGACGATGCCGCAGAGACACCGTGGCAGGATTATAAAAAAGGTGCAATTGACCTTGTTTTGTCAATTGTTACAATGTGGACATTTTTAAATTTCAACAATTCAACAATCCATATAGGAAGTAATGTATTTGAGCTTCCGGTACCGGTTTATTTTGTACTCGGAATAATTCTTATCTGGGTTTCAATCAATGTAACAAACTGTACAGATGGAGTGGACGGGCTTTCAGGAAGCCTTTGCTGTGTTGTTATTTCAGCATTTACGGTAATATTTGCAAATGAACTTGGTTATTATGTAATTGCAGATTTTATTTTTGTTGCAACACTTTTAGCATATCTGTATTTTAATTCAAAGCCTAGCAGTATGCTTATGGGGGATGCAGGTTCGAGGGCACTTGGTTTTTATATTGCGATTATCGCAATGAAAACAGGACATCCTATAAGCTACATAATACTTGCAATTGTGCTTATAGTTGACGGCGGACTTGGACTTGTGAAGATATTTTTAAAGAGATTTCTCAAAATTTCAATACTTGTAAATACGAGAACACCGCTTCATGACCATGCAAGAAAAAATAAGGGATGGTCAGATACACAGGTAGTATTCAGATTTATTATAATGCAGATTGTAGCTGCAATGATTGGTTATATTATTATAACTATTTTGTAAAGACGTGATATGAAAAAAATATGTGGTCATGCACAAAGTATTGTTATTTAGCATAGTATATAAATGATAATATTTTGAGGTGCTTGCGGTGCAATCCTTTCCAAAACCAATGAGTGCAAAAGAAGAGGAAGAATGCATCATAAGATACCAGGCGGGAGACAAGAGTGCGAGACAGCTTCTTATTGAAAAAAACCTGCGTTTAGTCGCATATATAGTGAAAAAATATAATACATCTGACAGAGAACTTGATGATTTGCTTTCAATAGGGACAATAGGTTTGATAAAAGGTGTTGATTCATTTGACGGTTCAAAAAAAATCAGACTTGCAACGTATTGTGCAAGATGTATTGAAAACGAAATTCTTATGTATATCCGGACGGAAAAGAAAAGTTCAAAGAATGTGTATTTATATGATTCAATCGGTTCCGATAAAGAAGGAAATGAAATAAATCTTATAGATGTAATAGAATATGAAGATGATGATGTTGTAGAAAAGATTACGCAGGATGAGAGAATCAGAAGGCTTACTGATAAGGTAGAAAGTGTTTTGAGCAGACGTGAGCAGGATATAATCAGAAAGAGATATGGAATAGAGGGATATGATATAAAGACGCAGAGGGAGATAGCAGCAGAATACGGAATATCGAGGTCTTATATATCGAGAATAGAAAAATCAGCACTTTTGAAGCTGAGAAAAAGTTATGAAAATGATTGTTTATAAACTGCTCTTGTGCTAATATATTTAATATATTGTGCAGAAATTTAGGAGGATATATATAAATGAAAGTACTTTTAGTAGATGATGCGGCATTTGTGCGTATGTCGTTAAAAAAGATTCTTGATGATATGGCTTTGGGTTTCGAGTATATAGAAGCAGGAGACGGAGAAGATGCCATAGAAAAATATAAAATATATTCGCCGGATTTGGTTATTATGGATATTACGATGCCTAAAATGGATGGAATCACAGCGGTAGGCAGGATAAAGGAAATTGATGACAATGCAAAGATTATCATGTGTTCATCAATGGGATATCAGGAAAAAGTTTTGGATGCCATTACAGCAGGGGCAAAAGATTTTATAATAAAACCTTATGAGGCAGCTAAGGTCGCTAAATCGATAAAAGCAGTATTAAAGTTAGGCGAGGAATAAAATGACATATTTAGAAGAGTATAAAGAGGGAAATAAATTTTCAGGGATTTATTTGTGCAAATCCAAACAGATATTAAAAACTAAGGCAGGAAAAACATATTATTCACTGATTCTTCAGGACAAAACCGGAACTATTGACGGAAAAGTCTGGGAGTTAAATGCCGGTATAGCAGAATTTGAGAGTATGGATTTTATTATGACGGATGGTACCGTTACTTCATTTCAGGGTGCACGTCAGGTAAACATAAATCGTATAAGAAAGGCGCAGGAGGGAGAATATGACCCTAAGGAGTACATTCCTGCAACAAAGTATGATATTGAAGAGATGTATTCGGAACTTAAAGGTATTATAGCTACCATTAAAGAGCCGCACCTTAGACAGCTTACGGAAGAGTGTTTTATAAATGACAGGGAATTTGTAAAAGAATTTAAAGTTCATTCGGCAGCAAAATCGGTGCATCATGGATTTATCGGAGGACTTTTGCAGCATACACTTGCAGTCACAAAGATGTGCGTATTTCTTGCAGACAATTATCCTATACTTGACAGAGATTTGCTTGTCACAGCAGCAATTTTTCATGATATAGGAAAAGTCACTGAATTATCAGATTTTCCGATGAATGATTATACAGATGACGGGCAGCTTCTTGGACATATATTTATAGGAGCTGAACTAATCGGAAATAAGATACGCCAGATAAGCGGATTTCCGCCTGTGCTTGCAACAGAACTTCGCCACTGCATACTTGCACATCATGGAGAACTTGAATATGGTTCACCGAAAAAGCCTGCTATAGCGGAGGCGATGGCACTTAATTTTGCGGACAATACAGACGCAAAACTTGAAACCATGACTGAGATATATGACAAGGCAAATCCGACAACGGAGTGGCTTGGCTTCAACAGATTTGTCGATTCAAACATCAGACAGAGTACAGGTAGTGTGGCAAAGAGAAAATGATTAAAAAAGAAAAAGCTGAGAAGCTGATTATTTTGTTTATAATTGGTTTGTCGGCTTTTGTTGATATTTTGCGGATATTTTAAAGAGGTTTTATAGAGGAAAAAATATTATGAATAAGGAAAAAAAATTTGTGTGTAATAAGAATGACGAGTTCGAGCTTGAGATTACCGACCTTGGCAGTACAGGGGAGGGAATAGGTAAGATTGACGGATACACACTTTTTGTAAAAGATGCTCTTATCGGAGACAAAGTAAGAGTTAAAGTTATGAAAACGAAGAAAAATTACGGATATGCGAGAATGCTTGAAATAATAGAGCCGTCTGAATACAGAGTTGAGTCTGAATGTCCGGTGGCAAGGCAGTGCGGAGGATGCCAGCTGCAGCATTGTTCATACGAAAAGCAGCTTTCATGGAAAGAAGAGAAAGTAGCTAACTGTCTTAGAAGAATAGGCGGTGTTCCTGTTTACACAGAGGAGAAATATAGGAAATATAAAAATGCGGAAGAACAGCAAAATGCAGAAAACACTGCTGAAAGCAAGACTCCGATAATAATGGAGCCTATTCTTAGGATGGACAAACCTGTTCATTACAGAAATAAAGCACAATTTCCGGTTGGGTATGATAAAGACGGTAATCCTGTTGCAGGGTTTTATGCGGGAAGAACACACAGCATTATACCTCAGACGGACTGCCTTATACAGCATGAATGTAACAAACAGATTGTAGAAACTGTTCTTGAATTTATGAAGAAATATAATGTTACGGCATATGACGAAAAGAAGAACAGAGGGATAGTACGACATATACTTACAAGGGTAGGAAAAGCAACCGGTGAAGTTATGGTATGTCTTGTTATAAATGCCAAAAAGCTGCCATATTCAGAAGAATTTGTTGAAATGATAAAAAATTGTGGAATTAACCTTGAGATAAAGAGCATCACTGTTAATATAAATCGTGAAAATACGAATGTTATTTTGGGAGAAAAAGTAGAGACACTTTACGGACAGTCATATATAGAGGACTATATAGGTGATATAAAATATCGTATATCGCCGCTTTCGTTTTATCAGGTGAATCCTGAGCAGACAAAAAAACTTTACCAGACGGCTCTTGAATTTGCAGATATAAAAGAGGGCGAAGTGGTATGGGATTTGTATTGCGGAATAGGAACAATATCACTTTTCATGGCGAGAGAGGCAGCGAAAGTATGCGGAGTTGAGATAGTACCGCAGGCAATAGAGGACGCAAAGCAGAATGCCAAGTTAAACAATATAACAAATGCGGAATTTTTTGTCGGGGCAGCAGAGGATGTTGTTCCCACGCAGTATGAAAAGAGTGGCGGCAGACTGAGAGCAGATGTAGTAACACTTGATCCGCCAAGAAAAGGCTGTGATGAGAAACTGATTGATACAGTTGTTAAGATGGCACCGTCGAGGATAGTTTATGTAAGCTGTGACCCGGGAACGCTTGCAAGGGATGTAAAGGTGCTTACGGATAAAGGATATGAGGTAAAAAGAGTCAGAGCATGTGATATGTTTGGCGGAAGTTTTCATGTGGAGACAGTTGTTCTTTTGTCCCAATTGAAACAGAAGCCGGATGATTATATTAATGTCACGATTGAACTTGATAATGTGGATATAACATCTGCAGAGACTAAGGCAACATATGATGAGATAAAGAAGTATGTGGCTGAACATAATGCCGGCATGAAGGTTTCCAATCTGTATATCTCACAGGTAAAGAGAAAATGTGGAATTGAGGTTGGAAAGAATTATAATTTACCTAAAAATGAAGATAGCAGGCAGCCGCAGTGTCCAGAAGATAAAGAGAGCGCAATTGTGGAGGCATTGAAGCATTTTAAAATGATTCAGAAGAACTAAAAAGAGTCTGATAAATCGGAATTGACAGAGGTAATGAAATGTTTGAAGAATTAGGAATTAGTTTTGGCACAGCACTAATTGTCTTACTTGCATTATATTTTATAATTAAGTGGGCGGTCAAAAATGGAATAAAAGAAGCCTATAGGGATATTACAGGGAAAGTCACTACCGAGGATATTGAGGCAGAACAAATATGTAACAAAGAGGAAAAATAGTTAATAAAGAGAGGTGCATATGCTATGCCAGGTATACTCGTGGTTGAAGATGATGAAAATTTAAATCGTGGAATTACATTTTCACTGAAAAAATCCGGATATGAGGTTTTTTCAGCAGAATCAGTGAAAAAAG